>JALLOM010000068.1 GCA_027717865.1 Acidobacteria bacterium AH-259-O06
CCTCGAAAAACCTCCGACGGCGTACTTCATTATCTGGTAGGTGTTTTCTTCCTGTCTTTGCCCTTCGTGATGAGTTTCACCGGGTGGGAGAAGTTTCGAGTGCCCAAAGGCATTTATGCCGCCCTTTTTATTCTGCTGATCGGCACGGTTTTTTTGGTTTCAAGAAAGCTCGAGCTCCGGTTTCGGCCCTGGACCTGGGAATTCTTCCTGGGAATTGCCCTCGTTTATGTGGCGCTTCACAGCCTTCTGGGCAGGTGGCCGGAGGTGAGTCTATCCGGGTTTGTGTGGATCACCTACTTTGCAGCCTTGCTGCTGGTGCTCACCGAAATTGCCTCAGAGCAGTTTCAAAAGAAATTGTGGATGTGGATCGGCGCTGCGGCTGCCGTTAATGCCGTCTTCACGATCTTGCAGTATTTCGGGTGGTTTCCTCTAATGATCCGGGCCACGGGTGAAGTTCTGAAAGGGCGCCTGACTCCTGCAGGATTCATAGGAGACGTGGGTAGTGGAGGCTTCCTCTTTGCCCTGGTGTGTCTGATTTTGCTTTACCCAATGCTGGCCGAGAAGGACAAGAGAATCAGGATCGCATCAGCCCTTCTTTTCTCGTTAAACCTGGCCGGATTGGCGTTTACCAGGACTCTGACCGCTATCATCGCGCTGGTCGTCTGCCTTGGAATCTGGTTGGTTTTCCACCATTGGTGGGTACTTCGAACCACAAGAAAAATTACTCGCCAACTGCTCTTCTTTTGGATGGTCCTGCTCCTCGGAGTCATTGTAGCAGTGGGAGCGGTGATGACATCGGGAGTCCAGGAGCGAATAGAAGTGGTCTGGTCCCAAATGAAGCAGGGAGACTGGACGCTGGCCACAGCGGGCCGGCAGCCCGTCTATCTGATCACCTGGGATATGATCAGGCATCGTTTTTGGCTGGGTTATGGGCTCAACACGTTTCGCCAGGATTTTTTCTTTCATCGGGTGGACACCCCCTTTGGCCAAAGTGTGAACCTGATCGGTCAGCCGGGAACGTTTGGGGAGGTGCATAATGAGTACTTGCAGGTCTGGGAGGAGCTGGGATTTTTGGGTCTTTTGTTTTTTGTAGCGTTTTTGTTCTGGCCTGCCATCAAAGCGGTCCCCTTACTTTTTCGCACTCAAGATTCCCGAAGGTGCTATTGGATAGGGATACTGTCTATTGGATTAGTGTTTGTCGCCATCAGCTGTCTCGCCTTTTTCCCCTTCCACCTGTCACTCACCAGTGCGTGTGTGGTGCTGTTGTTGGCGGGTCTACGCCATTTTCAGAATGAAGAGCGAACCCGGCCCGAGCAGAGCCGGCAGAGGATGCTTTGGAAGGTTTTTATTTTTTCAGCCCTGGCCCTATGGGCGGCCTATCCCCAGGTTGGGAGGTGGAGGGCAAACAATGAGATGGGGATGGCCGCTTCCCTTTTGAGAAATGCTGCTTCGGAGGATTCCCAGCCGCAGCAGAAGCGGCTCTTTGCGCAAACAGCCCGGGAAAAGCTCAGGAAAGCCGAGCAATTTTATCCTGGCTTTTACGAAATCTACTACCACCAAGGGTACGCCTCGCTGCTCTTGGGGAAGCCCGAGGAGGCGGCTCGTTACTACCGCAAGGCAGCAGGCCGTTTACCCAGCGCGGAAATCTTCACCGATCTGGCAGCAGCCTACATGGCGCAAAAGCGATTTGATCAGGCGCGGCCCCTGCTCGAAATGGCTCTTCGATACAACCCGGCCTTGGAGCGCGCCCGGGAAGCCCTGGCCCATCTGGAAGCCAATGCTCAGGATGAGACACAATGAAGGTGGGGACGATGCATTGTGATTGGCGCTCTTTGCCGGCCATCCCTGTTGCGATTCAAGGTCCAGGAGTAATAGAACGAGCCTCCTTGAAGGACTCGCACAGACGCTGCTGATAGTTGATTATGCTCTTTATGATTGCTTCCAGGCCTTTGGTGGGATGGTATCCGATCAGTTCTTGGACCCGACAAAGGTCTGGAACACGCCGGGGCATGTCTTCGAAGCCTTCTTCGTAGGCTTCCTCGTAGGGAACAAACTGGATCCGAGATCGGCTGCCGGCCATGCGCTTCACTGTCTTGGCCAGCTCAAGAATCGTGATCTCTTCGTTTGAGCCGATGTTGAGAACACGTCCCACCGCTTCCTTCTTTTGAGAAAGTTTAAAGAGAGCATCGACGACATCGGAGACGTGTGCAAAACAGCGGGACTGGCTTCCATCCCCAAAAACCGTGATTGGATCTCCCACAAGAGCCTGTTTGACAAACGTCGGTAAGACCATGCCGTAGCGCCCGGTCTGACGAGGCCCTACCGTGTTGAATAAGCGAGTCACGATCGCGGGGAGCTTCTTTTCACGCCAATAGGCGAGGGCCAGGAATTCATCAATGGCCTTGCTGCAAGCATAGCTCCACCGCCCCTTGTGGGTGGGTCCGAGCACCAGATCATCTTCCTCGGAAAAAGGCACCTTGCTGGCCTTTCCATAAACCTCGGACGTGGAAGCGATCAGGACCTTCTTTTTCTTTTTGTTGGCCAGTTCAAGGATGATCTCAGTGCCTTTTATGTTGGTCTCAATCGTGCGAACCGGGCTTTCCACGATCAGCCGAACTCCCACGGATGCCGCAAGATGGAAGATTATATCTGAGCGGTCGACAAGTTCCGCTGTCATGGGCACATTCATGACCGTGTCGATGGTGTAATGGAAATTTGGATTGCTTTTGAGATGAAGAATATTTTCGATATTCCCAGTCGAGAGATCATCTATCACAAAGACCTCATGGCCTTGCTGCAGGAGATATTCCGATAGATGAGAACCAATGAAGCCGGCACCGCCTGTAATGAGAGCTTTCATAAGCTTAGAATCCAGAAGTCAGAATCCACAATCCAGAAGGAGCAGTCTATCAACCGCCCGGATTTCAAGGAAAGGATATCGCCAGGCTCTCCTTTACGCAAATAAAAAAAGCGACTAGTGTTCTAATTTTGCCTAGCCCACTATAATCTGGATGCGTCCAGTGGCGGCGGAATCATCCGCCCTGACTGCGTTGCGCTCGGTCGGTTCCTCAGCGCACCGTACAGTGTAAGGGGGAACGATGTATAGAGATTGTAAGATAACGGTAGTGATTCCCTGTCTGAACGAACAAGAGGGGATCCAACACGTACTGGCCCGAATGCCGGAGTTCGTCGATGAGGTGATCGTCGTCGATAATGACTCGACCGATGAAACACCAAACATCGCAGAACAAATGGGTGCCAGAGTGATTCAAGAGAGGGTTCGAGGTTACGGAAGAGCCTACAAGACGGGGTTGCTGCATACTCAGGGAGATATTATCGTGACGCTTGACGGGGATCACTCTTATCCGGTTGATGCGCTTTCCTATTTGCTGGAGGCGCTTTTGAATTCAAAGGTTGGCTTTGTCTCCGCCTCTCGTTTCCCTATTCAAAATCCGGAATCGATGGCCTTCAAGAATCTAGTGGGAAACAAAATACTCAGCTGGGTGATGTCTCTCCTTTACTTTTGCTGGATTCGCGACTCCCAATCCGGTATGTGGATCTTTTACAAAGATGCGCTCAAGAAAATGGATCTGCGAAGTAACGGTATGGCCTTCTCAGAAGAGATCAAAATCGAGGCGCTGCGAAATCCTGAGATTGGTCTTAAGGAGATTCCCATCAATTTCTCCAACCGAGCGGGAGAAAAAAAATTGAAGCCCTGGAGAGATGGGTGGAACAATCTCATTTTTCTTTTTAGAAAAAGATTTGGGGGATGACCTGTAGGGGCGAGCCGGTGGCTCGCCCGAGCTGTTCATCCTGCGCCAAATGTCGGGTTCGGGCGGACCACCGGCCCGCCCCTACGGGCCAAAACCAAAATGAACAGCCTTTTGCGACACCCTATGATGCTCCTGGCTCCTGACTACTGAACCATGAAGTGTCCAGTTTGCGAGTATCCGAACGCGCGACTTCGCTACCGGATGTCAGACCGATTCTTTGGCGTCTCCACTGATGAGTTCTTGCTTTACCACTGCAGCAGCTGCGGCCTCCTTTTCCAAAATGAGGAAGAGATCCATGATCGCCTGAGCGAATTTTATCCTGGTGGATATTGGTGGCAGGAGTCGGGAAGGCTTTCGTCTCTTGAACGAGCATATCGCGAGTGGATGATTCGACACGATCATTTACGATTCCTGCTCTCACTTTTTCCCGATGGGCGAGGTCGTCTGCTCGACATCGGCTGCGGTGGTGGGACCTTTGTGAAGCTGGCCCTGCACGCGGGATTTGATGCCTATGGACTTGAGCAGTCCGAGAAGGCAGCGCGAATCGGGGAGCGCAACGCGCCAGGCCGGATCTTCCAGGGCCTGGAACAGGACTTGATCGTGCCGGGTGAAAAGTTTGATATCCTGACGCTTTTTCACTCTCTCGAGCACATCACGAATCCGTTTCGATACCTCAAAAATATTCAGAAGCTCCTTCGCAAACCGGGGAAACTTGTGGTCCAGGTGCCGAATGTTCAGAGCTTGCAAGCCAAGATCTTCGGGTCTCGCTGGTATGGTCTGGATTGCCCCAGGCATGTTTATAATTACAGTACTTTCTCGCTCTTGCACCTACTCGGACGAACCGGGTATCGAATCCAACGGGTGCGCCATTTTTCACTGCGGGACAATGGGGCCGCTCTGGCCTCCAGTCTTTTTCCCGCTCTGGACCCCATGTCTCGGCGCGTCAAGTTACTGAAAAAAAAAGGAAAGTCGCATTCTTTAGGATTGGTCCTCAAGGAGAGTCTCTACCTCGCCCTATTCGTTCTGGCCCAGCCCTTTGCTTTGATGGAGGCGGCCCTGGGCCGAGGTGCGACGGTGACAGTCTATGCTACCCTGGATTAGGAGGGGCCGTGTCTTTTAAAGACACGGCCCCTTTGGACTTATGAAGATTTGTGTGATTGGAACCGGGTACGTCGGATTGGTGGCGGGAACTTGCTTTGCTGAAACCGGCAATGATGTGGTCTGTATGGATGTCGATGAAAAGAAGATTGCCCTGCTGCAAAGGGGGAAGGTCCCGATCTATGAACCGGGTTTGCAAGAATTGATGCGGCGAAACCTGCAGGAAGAGCGCCTTCGTTTTACAACGGACCTTCCTGGGGCGGTGAAAAACTCCCTGATCATCTTTATCGCCGTTGGAACTCCTCCCGGTGAGAGCGGCTCTTCAGACCTTAGCTCTGTTTTGGAAGTAGCACAATCCATTGCTAAGGCCATGGATGGCTACAAGATCATTGTCAATAAGAGTACTGTGCCGGTGGGCACAGCGGAGAAAATGCGCCAGGAAATTTCCTCTTTGACCCGGTTTCAGTTTGATGTCATTTCAAACCCGGAGTTTCTGAAAGAGGGAGCGGCAGTTGAAGACTTTATGAAACCCGACCGCGTCGTTGTCGGGGCCGAAGAGGTCCGTGCAGTGGAAATCATGAAAGAGTTATATGCCCCCTTTACTCGAACCGGCGCACCGATTCTAGTGATGGACACACGTAGCGCTGAGATGACCAAATATGCTGCCAATGCCATGTTGGCCAGTCGCATCTCCTTTATGAATGAGATTGCCAATCTCTGTGATCACCTGGGCGCGGACGTTCATTGGGTGCGGCAGGGGCTGGGCTCGGATCGGCGAATTGGCTCTTCTTTTCTTTTCCCCGGGTTGGGTTATGGCGGATCCTGTTTTCCAAAAGATATCAAGGCCTTAATCAATGTGGCCCGAGAGAATGATTACCCGTTGAAACTGATAAAAGCGGTGGAAGAAGTCAATGAGCTTCAGAAAGAGGTGATCATCAACAGGATCTTGAAGTTCTACTCTTCGAAGCTCGCCGGTGATCGTAGTCCAGTGAAGGGAAAAACCTTTGCCATATGGGGTCTTTCTTTTAAGCCTCAGACGGACGACCTGCGAGAAGCTCCTTCGCGTGTCATTATCGAGCAGTTACTCAAGCTGGGTGGCAAGATTCAGGCTTATGATCCAGAAGCGATGAAAGAAGCTCGCAAAATCTTCGGTAAGGAAATCCGCTATGCCAAGAACAATTATGAAGCCCTAAGAGATGCGGATGCTTTGATCCTGGTGACGGAGTGGAATGAATTTCGAAATCCCGATTTCCAAAAGATGAAAAAGTTGTTGAAATATCCCGTTATTTTCGACGGGAGAAATCAATACGATCCGCAGGAGATGAAAGAGCTGGGGTTCCTTTATTTCAGTATTGGCCGCCCCTGAAACCTGGAACCAAAAGCTATGAATCCTCTCGTTTCCGTCATCGTCGTTAACCGGAATCGCGCCGGACTGCTTCGCGAATGCCTGGCCTCGCTGTATAGACAAACCTATACTCCCATCGAGATTCTGGTTGTGGACAATGGGTCCTGGGACGACAGCCGGGCGGTGGTAGAATCGTTTCCGGATGAGCGTATCCAACTTTTTGCACTCGATCGAAATCTTGGCTTTGCCGGCGGCAACAACATTGCCATCCGAGAAGCGAAGGGCGAGCTTGTTGCTCTTTTGAATAACGACGCGGTTGCCGATGAACATTGGATTGAGAGACTTGTGGAGGTCATGCGATCTTCGGGGCCACGGATGGGGATGTGTGCATCAAAAATCCTTTTTTTTCAAACGGATATCATCGACAAGGTGGGGCATCTGATGTATCTCGACGGACAGAATCGCGGCCGGGGGACCGGCCAAAAGGACACCGGACAATACGAGTGTTTAGAGGAAACCCTTTTCCCGGATGGGTGTGCGGCGCTCTACCGGAAGCGCATGCTGGAGGAGGTTGGAGATTTCGACGAGCGCTTTTTTGCCTACGGCGACGACGCAGATCTCGGCATTCGGGCTCGTTGGATGGGCTGGAAGTGCCTGTACGTTCCTCATGCGCTCGTGTATCATCGTCATTCTTCCACTGCCGGTCGCTTCTCCGCCCAGAAGATCTATTGGGTGGAGCGTAACCGTTTCTGGCTGGCAGTGAAGAATTTTCCCTTGCCCCTATTGATAATCAGTCCCTTGTTCACATTGAATCGATGGCTGTGGAATCTTTTTGCTGCACTGCTCAGGCGTGGAGCCGCTGGAAACTTTCGTCAGAAAGCATCCCTTGCCGAACTATTCCGTGCTCTTGGACGGGCTTACAACGATGGGTTTGGCCGGCTGACGGAGATGTTGCAGGCGCGTCGAAGAATCCGCCAGACTCGGCAGATTCGTGACATCGATTTTTACCGATTGCTCTTTCGCTTCCACATCTCAGCGCGTGTACTGGCTTTTCAGGACACGGATCTCCAGCCCGCGGATCACGCGGATAGGAGGGTCGTGGAGGGGGAGGGGGTCAGACCTTGAGTTTTGAGTTTTTGACACCAATTTCGGACACCGAAATTGGTGTCAAAAACTCAAAACTCAAGGTCTGACCCCCTCCTTTTTGCACTGAAGTTGAAAAGCGTGGGGAAGCTGTGCTATTTTTAACTGTTTTCTGTATGCTGGCGTAGCTCAACTGGTAGAGCAACTGATTTGTAATCAGTAGGTTGGGGGTTCGAATCCCTTCGCCAGCCTACGAGCGAAGCGAGTTGTGGAGGGGTGGTCGAGTGGATAAAGGCAACGGGCTGTAAACCCGTCGACCTCCGGGTCTACGCAGGTTCGAATCCTGCCCCCTCCAAAAAAATGCAAAGAAGCAGCGAATTCGCAAAGTGCAGGGAGGGCAAATCAGGAAGTCTCTTGGTTGCGTGGGTTTTGAAAATTATAGATAATGAGTCCTTTGGACAGAGAGCGGGAGTAACTCAGCGGTAGAGTCATAGCCTTCCAAGCTATTGGTCACGGGTTCGAGTCCCGTCTCCCGCTCCAGGCTAGTGGGGGTCAGGGCTGGTTTTTGGCTTGGAGGAGGTCGGGGTTTGGGGGCCCCAACCCCCCCTCCTCCAAAACAATTTGCCCACGTAGCTCAGGGGTAGAGCACTTCCTTGGTAAGGAAGAGGTCACCAGTTCAATCCTGGTCGTGGGCTCTCTTTTTATTTAATTGGCTGACCCTAAAGGGATAAGGAGAATTTATGGCAAAACAGAAGTTTGAGCGAACCAAGCCGCATGTGAATGTGGGGACGATTGGGCACGTGGATCATGGGAAGACGACCTTGACGGCGGCCATCACGCACATCTTAGCCAGGGAGAACCCGTCGGTGCAGGTGCGGACGTTTGATTCGATCGACAATGCGCCGGAGGAAAAGGAGCGAGGGATCACGATCGCGACGGCGCACGTGGAGTACGAGACGGCAAACCGGCACTACGCACACGTGGACTGTCCGGGGCATGCCGACTACGTGAAGAACATGATCACGGGGGCGGCGCAGATGGACGGAGCGATCTTGGTGGTGTCGGCGGCGGATGGGCCGATGCCGCAAACGCGCGAGCACATTCTGTTGGCGCGGCAGGTGGGAGTGCCCAACATCGTGGTGTACTTGAACAAGGTGGACATGGTGGACGATCCGGAGCTGTTGGATCTGGTGGAGTTGGAAGTGCGCGAGCTGTTGACGAAGTACGAATTTCCGGGAGATGATCTGCCGGTGATCCGGGGCAGTGCACTGAAAGCGCTGGAAGGGGATGCGGAAGCAGAGAAGCGGGTGCTGGAGTTGCTGGCAGCGGTGGATGAGTACATCCCGGTGCCGGAGCGAGAGGTGGACCAGCCGTTTTTGATGCCGATTGAGGATATTTTTTCGATCAGCGGACGAGGGACGGTGGTGACGGGACGGGTCGAGCGGGGGAAGGTGAAGGTGGGCGAAGAGATGGAAATTGTGGGGATCCGGGCGACCATGAAGCGAGTGGTAACGGGGGTGGAGATGTTCAAGAAGATGCTGGATGAAGGGCAAGCGGGAGATAACGTGGGACTGCTGCTGCGGGGGACGGATAAGGATGAAGTGGAGAGAGGACAAGTGGTGGCGGCGGTGGGGAGCATCACGCCGCATAAGCAGTTCAAGGCGGAGACGTACATTTTGACGAAGGAAGAAGGGGGGCGTCACACGCCGTTTTTCTCGGGGTATCGGCCGCAGTTTTATTTTCGGACGACGGATGTGACGGGAGCGGTGGAGCTGCCGAGCGGGACGGAGATGGTGATGCCGGGAGACAATGTGTCGATGGTGGCGCAACTGATCACGCCGATCGCGATGGAAAAAGGGCTGCGCTTTGCCATTCGTGAAGGCGGCCGCACGGTGGGAGCTGGAACCATTACGGAAGTCGTGGAATAGCAGGAGACAGGAGACAGGAGACAGGAGCCAGGAGACAGGAGCCGGGAGTCAGGAGTGAGAATTCAGAATCCAGAAGCCAGAATTCAGAAGAAAGCGTTCAACCTGGAACTTGGAACCTGGAACCTGAAACTCGGAACTTGAAGGGGTATGCGAGATATCATCAGTTTCCAGTGTATGGAATGTAAACGAAAAAACTACAGCTCTACCAAAAACAGGAAAAACCAAAGCGGACGGCTGGAGCTGAAGAAGTACTGCAAATGGTGTCGGCATCACACCGTCCATAAGGAGCTGAAATAGTTTACTGAGGAGTCAGGAGTCAGGAGTCAGGAGATCCTGGCTCCTGGCTCCTGGCTCCTGACTCCTTAATTCACAGGCCAGTAGCTCCAATTGGTAGAGCGCCGGTCTCCAAAACCGGATGTTGGGGGTTCGAATCCCTCCTGGCCTGCCACTTTTTTTGCTTATGTTAGAAAAGGTAAGAGACGCTCCCAAGAACCTGATCACCTTTTATGGTGATGTGAAAACGGAGCTCAAGAAGGTCACATGGCCCAGTAAGAAGGAAGTCTATGGGACGACAACGGTCGTGATCATTACTGTTTTCTTCTTTGGTCTTTACTTATTTATGGTTGACCAGCTACTGAGGAACATGGTGAGCCGAGTCTTCCAATTCTTTCGGTAACAAAACAGAGGGGAACAGTGATCAATACGTCTCAGATAGAGGGGAAAAAATGGTACATCATCCATACCTATTCCGGCTTTGAACGGAAGGTAGCGGAAAGCCTCATGAACCGGGTCCAGGTGTACGGACTCCAGGAGAAGATTGGACAGATCCTCATTCCCACCGAAGACGTTGTGGAGATGAAAGGTGGGAAGAAGGTTGTCACCTCCAAACTTTTCTTTCCCGGATACATTCTAGTGGAAATGGAAATGACGGACGAAACCTGGCACCTGGTGCGAAACACGCCAAAGGTCACCGGATTTGTGAGTCAGGGTAACAAGCCGACTCCGCTCACGGAGGAAGAGGTGAATCAGGTTGTCAACCGTGTTTCTTCCGCCGACGAGAAGCCAAAGCCAAAGTTTATGTTTGAAAGGGGGGAAATGGTCAAGATCATCGACGGGCCGTTCTCCAACTTTACGGGTGTGGTTGAGGACGTCAATCTGGAACGGAACACGGTGAAGGTTATGGTGACAATCTTTGGTCGAGCGACTCCGGTAGAGCTCGAATTCGTTCAAGTGGAGAAAGTTTGAGGGATAAATGGCCAAAAAAGTACTCGGTATGATTAAGTTGCAAATTCCTGCTGGAAAGGCGACACCCGCTCCTCCGGTTGGCCCTGCTCTGGGTCAGCATGGGATCAATATCATGGATTTCTGTAAGGCCTTCAACGCCAAGACGCAGAGTCAAGAGGGACTGATTATTCCAGCAGTAATCACGGTCTATGCAGATAGAAGCTACTCTTTTATTACGAAAACTCCGCCGGCGGCTGTGCTTTTAAAGCGAGCAGCGGGAATCGCGAAGGGTTCCGCAGAGCCCAATAAGATCAAAGTGGCACAGGTCAGCATGAGACAGGTGGAAGATATCGCTAAGAGAAAAATGCCGGACCTGAATGCCAACAACTTAGAAACGGCCAAGCGGATTATTCTGGGAACTGCTCGCAGCATGGGATTGGAAGTCGTGGAATAAAGGATTTTGTATGTCGGGAAAGAAGTATCAAGAAGCTAAAGCTAAGGTACAACGGCCAGACTATACCCTCGAGGAAGCGATCAAGCTAATTCAGGAGATCAAGTTTGCTCAGTTTGACGAAACGCTTGAGCTCTCACTTCGGCTGGGGGTGGACCCCAGACACGCTGATCAGATGGTCCGAGGGACCGTGGTCCTTCCAAACGGTTTGGGCAAAGAGGTTCGAGTGTGTGTGATTGCATCCGGAGAAAAAGTGAAAGAGGCCGAAGAAGCGGGTGCGGAGTCTACAGGAGGTGAAGACCTTGTGGGGAAAATCCAGGGTGGGTGGATGGACTTTGAGGCGGTTGTAGCCACACCAGATATGATGCGGAGCGTTGGGAAGCTAGGTAGGATACTGGGTCCTAGGGGGTTGATGCCGAATCCAAAAGCGGGAACCGTGACATTTGATGTCGCCAGAGCGGTTCAAGAAATCAAAGCTGGTAAAGTTGAGTTTCGCGTGGACAAAAATGGCATTATCCATGCCCCCTTTGGAAAGGTCTCTTTTAAGGGTGATCAGCTTGTTCAAAACGCCCGCAGTCTGATTGAAGCCGTGATGCGCGCCAAGCCGGCTTCGGCCAAAGGCCGGTATCTTCGAGGAGTTTCCGTCTCATCCACAATGGGACCCGGGATCAAGCTGGACCTGGCGCAAGTAGAAGCCAAGTGACTGACAGCTGACAGCTGACAACTGAGAACTGACAACTCAGAACTCAAGACTGACAACTGAGATTATGAAGAGGGTCGAGAAAGAAAGTGTAGTTGAAAAGCTCAACAAAACGTTCAGAGAGAACGAGAGCGTTTTGTTGATCAATTTCACGGGAATCAATGTCTCGGACGCCACGGATCTGCGACGCAAAATTTGCGAAGCTGGAAGTAATTATCAAGTTGTCAAGAATCGATTAGCGTTGCGGGCGATTGAGGACACGTCACTCGAGACACTGAAAGCGCATTTTCAGGGACCAACGGCCATCGCTTACACGGGAGGCGATCCGGTGGTACTGGCAAAGGTGCTCCAAGAGTTTATGAGCCACCATCCGGAAATGGCCTTCAAGGCCGGAGTTGTGGAGGGGAGAACCATTTCGGCAAGTGATGTGGGAAGTCTGGCTCAAATGCCCTCTCGGACAGAGCTGCTCACGAAGCTGTCGTTCCTGTTGAATGCCCCCCTGACAGGACTGGCTGCGGCACTGCAGTCCCCGCTTAGAGGACTGGCTTCAGTCCTCAAGCAGCTCGAAGAGAAAAAGAAGGAACGTTAAGCGGTGGACCACCACAAACAACTGACAGCTGACAGCTGACAACTGACCGGCGCTACGCGCCGAGAGCAATTATAGATTGGGAGGTTACTCATGGCTATCACTCGAGAAGATGTGCTCAATTGGATTGAGGAAGCATCGATTCTGGACATTAACCAGTTGGTCAAGGATGTAGAGGAAAAGTTTGGGATCACCGCTATGCTGCCGGTAGCGATGGCAGGTGCTCCCGCCGCCGGAGCTGCGGGAGAGGCAGCAGCGGCTGAAGAGCAGTCGGAATTCAGTGTGATTTTGACAGCGATCGGAGACAAGAAAATTAACGTCATTAAGGCTGTGCGGGAAATCACCAGCTTGGGCCTCAAAGAAGCCAAAGATCTTGTGGAAGCAGCTCCAAAGCCAGTCAAGGAGGGCGTGAACAAAGAAGAGGCTGAGACTATCAAAGAGAAATTCGAAGAAGCTGGGGCGACTGTCGAGATCAAGTGAGCGCCTGGGAGAACAACGCCCATTTTCCATGGCCCCCAGA
>JALLOM010000069.1 GCA_027717865.1 Acidobacteria bacterium AH-259-O06
ATGCCATTTAATAAAAGGAGGAGTCACCATGGGTCCGTATTCAGTGGAATTTGAGCAATTCTCTAGACTAAAGCCATGGCGCTTCACAAGGGTCTCTGATGTCGCAACGCTGAATCGGCATATCGCGGAAGAAGTCACTGAAGCCTTGGATCAATCGGCCAAACAAGGGAAAAAACTGCTGGTGATTTGTCCCGTCGGGCCTTTGAATTATTCATATTGGGCTGATTTGATGAATGAGCGGCAGACCGATGGTTCCTGCCTGGTCACGATCAACATGGATGAGTACCTAAACGAGAGCGGAGACTGGATAGATGAAGGGCACCCACTGAGCTTTCGGCGATACATGAAGGACAACCTGTTCGGCCGCTTGAAAGGTAGGGCGCGAGTTCCAGAAGAGAATATTAATTTTCCTTCTCCCCACTCGCCCCAAGAGAGTACGGACTTGATCGAAGACCATGAGGGTGCGGATCTCTGCTATGCTGGAATGGGCTTGACCGGCCATCTCGCCTTCAACGATCCTCCTGAGCCAGAAGAGCCCTGTGACGATGATGAGGTTCGCAATAGTCGGACACGCGTCTTGACGATAAGCCGTGAAAGCCAGGCGCAGATGTGCATCGGTGGAACAGGTGGAAATTGGGACATCCTGCCGAAACGGGCCGTGACTCTGGGACTGTACGAGATCCTGTTGAGCAAGAAAATACATCTCATGTTCATGCGAAGCTGGCATGCAGGGGTACTCCGGCGTGCCCTCTTCGGCAAAGTGACTGGTCGTTGTCCCGGATCATTTGTGCAGACTCACAAGAATATTGAAGTTACACTCACTGATCTGGCGGCGACTGTGCCGTTGATCCAAGTTGCACAAAGGATTGCGGAATGAGCGGTGGAAGACTGAATAGTGGTGATTACCACTTTGATCCAGAGGAGTTTCTTTCAAAGGAACTATTTGATGCCATCACCGATGTGAGAGTTGAGGAACCGAACGCTGTTCTGAAGGAGGCAGAGCGGCTGCGAAAACGGCCCAATCTGACCACTGATGGACGATTGATGATCGTTGCAACAGACCACCCGGGACGACGAGTGACAGCTTTGCGAAATGATCCGCTGAGGATGGGAAATAGATACGAGTACCTTGCGAGGGCTCTGCGTGTCGTGACGACTCCTGGCTGCGATGGAATCATGGGTACGGCTGATTTCATGGAAGAGGTGTTGATCCTCAGCCACCTGATCCGAGAATCGGAGCGTCCTTCGTTCCTGGATGAGAAAGTGCTCATCGGGTGTATGAACCGGGGAGGCTTCGCAGGCGTCAAGGGAGAGATTGATGATCGGTTCACCTCGTTTTCTGTAAGACGGTTGAAACGTCTGAGATTTGACGGCGGCAAGATGATGTACCGCTTCGACCCCGACGATGAGAGAACAATCAAGTGCATCAGTGATTGTGCCCAGGCCGTTACAGAATTGAATCGCGAGGGCCTTTACGCTTTTGTTGAGCCATTAAGTGTGCGGCGCAAACCGAATGGGGACTATGAAAACATCAAAACGACGGAGACTCTGGTAAAAGATGCAGGCGCCGCAGCCGCTCTAGGCGAGTCTTCGGCGAGGACTTGGCTGAAATTGCCCTATTCGGAGGGTTATGAACGGATCGCCCGGGCAACGACTCTACCTATTTTGATGCTCGGTGGGCCAGCACAGGAAACGCCTGAGCCCACCTTGCAAGCTTTTGCTTCGGGCATGGAGGCCGGGTCGAACGTCCGCGGCGTTATGGTGGGTAGAAACGTCACCTTTGTCCATAAAGAGGATCCACGCGCGGTAGCGGCCGCCGTGAGCGCAATCGTTCATGAGGGAGCAACAATAGAAGATGCTATGGAGTGTTTTCGAAGAGAGCGCGGACAGGAGATGGATCTGCTGAAAATATAGTTGCTGTTACGGGATCATTTTCTACTGTCCGCCCAAGGCTCACCTGTCCCTTGACGGAGCGTCGCGACAGAGTCTGGGCGAACGTTTGTCCAAATTTCAGTTTTGCCAGCGGGCCAGTCGACCACAACACCTTGGAGGCGGCCTTGATCTCCGAGACCAAAATGAACTCGGGCGTCATTGACGCTGAGGTAGCTGCCGTCCCTGTGAACGCGCCGCCACAGGGGCTTCTGACCTTCGCGCAAAACCGCCACCCTGGCGCCAATCCCTTCAAGGTTTGATTCTCGTCCTTCTAATCGAACTTCCAGCCAGTGAGAGCGGGAGCCGATTTCATTGATCAACAACCGAACCGGCCCGTTGCTGTTGGTGAGAATAATGTCGACATCCCCGTCGTTGTCGATATCACCAAAGGCCGCCCCACGGCTAACCTCGGAGATCTCCAGGGCCGGGCCGGCTACCAACGAAACGTCTCGGAACTTTCCCTGACCCGCGTTCCAGAAAAGCTGATTTCTCTGATGAAATGGGTACGCAGAGCCCCGCAGCGATTCAATAATCGTCACCGCACCGTTTGCCACAAACAGGTCCAATCTCCCGTCGTTGTCGAAGTCGAACCATTCGGTCCCAAAACCCGTGTAAGGGAGGCTGACATTGGCGAGACCCGCTGAGTTGGTTGCATCATGAAAGTTGCCTTGACCATCGTTCAAGTACAAGGTATTCGTTTCATTGGCAAGGTTCGCCATGAATAAGTCTTCATCCTCGTCACTGTCAAAATCGCCTGCGGTAACGCCCATGCCGCTTTCGGCAATCCCGTCGATGTTGTAGGCCGTTCCCGACATAAGCGCCCGGTCCTCAAACGTCCCGTCACCGTTGTTGATCCACAACTGGTTGGCGTTGCCGTCATTGGCCACGTAGATATCGATCCAACCATCGGCGTTGAAGTCTGCGCAGCTGACACCCAAGCCGCTCCCATAAGCCTTTCCGATGCCGGCCGATTCTGTCACATCTGTGAATCTACTCCTGCCATCATTGCGGAAGAGCCGGTCTTTAACCGGCGGGTATACCGACGGGTCGCAGTAGTCGCGTCCTCCCATGGGTTCAAAACACCGTTTGTTTCTGGCAACGCTAAAGTCGACATAGTTGATGACGAACAGATCAAGGTCTCCGTCAAGATCGTAGTCCAGGAAAGCGGCGCTCGTACTCCAGCGTCTCTCGTCGACTCCAGCCCGGCGTGTCACATCGGCGAAGGTGCCATCCCCGTTATTGCGGTATAAAAGGTTGGATCTGAAGTTGGTTACATAAAGGTCCTGATCGCCGTCGGCGTCATAGTCACCCACCGCCGCACCCATGCCGTAGCCGTTGTGCCCCACTGCGGCCTGTTCTGTCACGTCGGTAAATCGCAGTTGTCCCTCCGGGAGCAGCTCGTTGCGGAAGAGTCGGTTACCGGGCCAATGTTCGTCGGGAGGGGGAAACACAGTGTCGCTTAATTGCTTACTGGCATCGACGAGGGTCCCTTGCAACAAATAGATATCCAAGTCTCCATCGCCGTCATAATCGAACAGTGCGACGCCTGCACCCGTGATCTCAGGAAGGAAATATTCACCTGTGGATCCGATAAAGTGATGGAAACCTAAACCTACTTGAGCGGCCACCTCTCGGAAAATGCGGGTTGAGGAATTCTTCCCTTCCGGCGTCGCCTTTCGTTGCAAGTCACAGGCAGGAAATAGCGCGAGAGCCAGGAAGAAAGCAGAAAGCGGCCGAAGTTTCCAGGCTGCAGGTGATACACCTCTGAATCTTTGACCACGTGGGGTTTGCCGAACCTTCATGACTCCTACTGGACCGGCGGGTTCATCTGCTGCCATCTGCACTCGGAGTTCTTTCATTGGGTAAAAAGGCATTTCCTGCTGTGGAGTTAGGAGTAGAATGAAGCCCGATTTCGCCAGTGCCCCCCAAAGAGGAGCTGCCAGTTCACGATCCTTCTGCACCTAGCTTTCTTAGGATTTCCTCGGCTAACGCAGCCAACTCGGTCTGGCCCAAAGACGCCGCGCGTTGCTTTGCCTGCCTTGCATAATAAGCAGCTTTCTGCCGATCTCCAGAATTGGCAAAGGCAATGGCAAGATTGTACATATACTCAGCTGTCTGCTCATCTTCCGGCGTCAGAGTGCTCAGGAAATGCTCTATGGCTTCTTCGTACTCTCCGAGGGCGAAGAGCATGCGCCCGAGATTAGAGTGGGCCAAGCGAAAGTTTGATTTGTTCTTGACGGCGAGGCGATAGTGTTTCGTCGCTTCCTCAAGTCGGCCCTGCGCTTCCAGCATCTCGCCGAGGCTGCTGTGGGCCTCAGCGTAGGAGGGCTCGACCTCTAAAGCTTTACGAAAAGCCCTCGTCGCTGCTTGAATCTTCCCTTGCTCCGCCATGAGCACCCCGAAGTTGTGGTAGAGGTCAGCACGGCTCGGATCGATCCTAACTGCAGTGCGATATTGCTGTTCCGCTCTGTCAGCCTGGCCCAGCCTACCGTATAGAGAGATCAGATTGACGTGGGCGGGCATAAGTTCTGGGTTAATCTCAAGTGCACGCTCAAACGCCGCAACCGCCTGTGGCAGGCTGTCAGCATCAGCGAGGCTGAGACCCCTCCTGAAGTGGTCATCTGCTGCAGCGGTCTCCAGCTCAGTCACCTCGTATAGAAATGGATCTTCGAGCACCTGTTTAACCGACGAGTACTTCTCATAGAGAGAGAAATGTGTCTCTGATTTCGCGGTCTTGCCAATATCCCGGTAGGCCAGGGCGAGTGCGTAGTGTGCGGCTGCGAAGGTTTCGGAAAGTTGGCACGCCTGGCGATAGTGGCTGATGGCAGCAACTGATCTGCCGTGGGCGGACTCGACCCGCCCGAGTCCGTAGTGGGCGAGAGCCGAGCCAGGGCGTTCTTTAGTCACGGACCGGTACATTCGCTCGCATTCCTCGAGTTCGCCCAGGGCGAGAAAAGTCTCGGCAAGCCGGAGCCGGGCCGCATAGTATTGAGGGTCCATCCGCAGGGCCACACGCAGTGCCGCGGCGGCCGCCGCGTCGTTCCCCAGAAAAAACCGTACCGTCCCTAAATAATAGGCCCAGCGAAATTCGTCCGGTTGAAGTAGATGGGCTCGGTGATAGTAGGGCTCGGCCGACTCATATTGCCCGTAGGCATGCAAAACCATGCCCAAGTGCCCGTTGGCGGTGGCGTCAGTCGGATTTTCCTGCGCCCGATGGTAGACTTTCTGGATCTGCTCGCGGATGACAGGGATCATACTTTCAAACGCTAGCTCGGGCAGGTCTGGAAGGGGAGCTGGTTTCTGCCTTGAACACTCTGAGAATGCCAGAAAGAGCACGACAACCGTCGCCAAACGATCTACACTACGGTGCATGGTGCCCCGTGCCATAGGCCCATAATGGTAATTTCGTGAGATGGACTAAGTCAATGTTCCCCCGTCCTCGACAAGTAATCTGCTGTCACTTCTCCCAGTCTGCGACCAATCATGAACTTGACCCGTTGGTATAATTGAGACATCCTGTGGTTAACAACTTGACTTGAGCCGGAGTTTAACAGTGCCGCTCAGTTCCGAAAACCGGTTTTATCTCACTTCGGGCCTCCTCCTTATGTCCTTTCTCGTCTCCTATGGTGCACCGAGGGAGGTCCCAAGTTACGTGCAAATCATTACCCTAAAGTCGCAGAGGGATTGTAGGCATGTGCTTGATCTTTTGAACTCCGGGCGGGAATTTTCAGAACTGGCGCGAGAGTATTCGACCCATTCGACTGCTCAGAGCGGAGGGTACTGGGGCCCAATCAGTGACCAAAGCTTAATCGACGTCTTGGCGGCTCGCCTCGAGGGAGTTCCTTCGGGAGGAGTCATCCATTTCTCCCACCCAAAACTGGGACAGACGATTATCCGAAAGTTGGATCCCAAGACAGTTCAGACACTACGCGTCCAGGGGACCTTGAAACGGGGGAACAAATACCTTGAACAGAACAAAGTAGGGTTGGCGATCACAGAATTTAAGAAAGCTATTTCACTCAACTCCCAGCATGCCGAGGCACATATGCTGCTTGGATATGCCTATCGCCTGACGAGATCGTACGAAATGATTGGGGAGGCGAAGGCAGAATTACGGCAGGCCCTTGCACTTAACCCGGCACTTGTCTGGGCACGATTCTATCTCGCCAGAATTTATTCCGATTTGGGACGGGACAGGAGAGCCAAAGAGGAATTGGAGAAGGCTTTAGAAACCGCGTCAGACAAGCCCTATTTCCTGGCTCTTTTGGGAGATGTTAATCGCAAACTCGGTGATCCAAAACTTTCGGTCCAACAGAACAGAAGGGCTTTGGATTTAGACCCCTCACTTTCCCTTGGCCATTACTATCTGGCCTTGGCCTATCTGGAGCTCGACAGAAAAGAAGAAGCGGTTGAGGAAATGGAAATCGCCTTAAGCTCAAAACAAGTCCTTCCCGAGATGTTTCTATCATTGGGTTCGATTCATTTGGACGACCACCGGTTCGACAAAGCGATATCTTTATTTCAGCACGCAATTGAATTGGATCCCTCCCGCTCTGAAAGTCATCTTAAACTTGCAAAAGCCTATCGGGGAAAGGGCGACTCGGCCCGGGCCATGGCGGAATTGAATCAGTTGAAAGCGGCTCGGAAGAGCTTCAGTTACTCCCCCTATTTTCAAGAGCTTCGAGTGGAAACGTTTTTTGAGATTGGGCTAATCCTCCAGGATGAGGGCCGGATGTCTGATGCGGCAGAGGCCTACCGGGAGGCGCTAAAACTCAAGCCGGATAATGGGAAGGTATATCGGCAGCTGGCAGAGGTTCTCTTTAGGCAAGGCGAGTACTCCGGCTCCCTCGAGCATGCCAGGAAAGCTGCAGAGTTAGGATTCCCGTTGGACTCTACTCTGCTCCAACAAATCCTCCAAATGCAGAAGTGACGGCTAAACTCCGATTGCCTGGCGACGCACTGCCTTGAGCAAGGCCGCATCGGTTTGTGAGAACGAATCGGTTCGTATATACTGAATTGGGATTAAGTCTCAGGAAAAGAATCTGGTTTTAGGCAATGTGTATGATTCGCAAGGTGTCCGTAAGTGTGCTCTCTATAGTTTCGCTGGCTCTTTGCATCGCCGTTGCTGCAAGCTTTTCTGGCAATGCACAGACCAGGAAAGACAAGGAAAAAGTTAGGGCGGAAGAGGCGGACGAGTACTGGAAGAAGTGGCTGAAAAAAGATGTTGTCTACATCATTACTTCAGAGGAAAAGGCCGTTTTCGAAAGTCTGAGCACGCCGGATGAGAAGGAGCAGTTTATCGAACAGTTCTGGTTTCGTCGTAACCCAGACCCGACCAGTGCGATCAATGAATTCAAAGAAGAACATTATCGGCGAATCGCCTATGCTAATGACCATTTTGGAAGCGGCTGGCCGGGCTGGATGACAGACCGAGGACGCATATACATCATTCACGGGCCTCCGGCCGAAATCGAAACTCATGCCCAAGGGGCACCTTATCAGAGACCGCTCTATGAAGGGGGTGGGACCACTTCTACTTATGCTTATGAAACATGGCGCTACCGGTACATTAAAGGAGTCGGGAATGATGTCGTCCTGGAATTCGTCGACCCCTCCTTTAGCGGAGAGTATCGCTTGGCCTTAAATGCGGATGAAAAGGATGCTTTCAAGATCGTTGCTGAACAAGGACTAACCCTTGCCGAGCAGCTCGGGAGGTCAAGGGATGAAGCGGCCTATCTTGCCGGCGCAGACGGTGAAGTGCCTTATCAGATGATTCCAGATAAGGAAACTGCTTTTGCCCGCTATGAACGATACACCCAGGTCCAACAGCCCCAAAAGTTAAAGTACAAGGACCTTGAGAGATTTGTTACTGTCGATATCAGCTACGAACAGCTATCCATAAAGCTTCGGAAAGATTATTTTCGCTTGGACGAACGTCGCACTCTGGTCCCCATAACGCTGGAAGTCGACAACCAGAACTTGACTTTTGTCGATCGTCGCGGCCTTCGGGTTGCGGAAGTCGCTGTTTATGGCATCGTCACCAATCTCAGCAGTCGAATTGTCGCCGAGTTCGAGCATAATTTGATCACCTCCCTCTCCGCGGAGAACTTCCAGCAAGGTGTGTCGGGACGATCCGTCTACCAGAAGATTCTTCTGCTGGAGAGTAAGGGCCGCTACAAACTCGACTTGGTCATCAAAGACATCAACAGCTCCAACGTTGGGGTTGTGCGGCAGGCCATTGTGCCTCCGCCGGTGAAAGACGACAGGCTAGCAGTAAGCTCTCTGATCCTCTCCGATTCGGTTAGGAAACTTGAAGAAATACCCCAAGATAGGATGTTTGTGCTCGGTGATGTGTGGATCTCACCCAATTTGGAGCACGTCTTCACGACCGACTCGAACGTAAACGTCTATTTCCAGCTTTACGGTGCGGGCATCGACCAGTCGACCCTGAATCCTTCGGTGGCCGTCAGTTACCGGATTTTGGGGCGAGAGGGCCAACCTATACTCGAAGTCGAAGAGGACAGTGGAGAATCAATCCATTCTTTTTCGGATCACCGTGTAATTTTCATCAAAGAGTTTTCCTTAGATCAGCTCTCTCCCGGCAAGTACTCGCTCAAAATGAGTGTTCGGGATCGGATCAGCAACCAGTCGATAAGCCTCACCGACAGATTCGAAGTCGTGGGTCTGTAGGTATCTGTAACGTGTCTCGTTTTCATCTTTGCTCGACGTTGCAAAGATCAGGAACACCAAACTTAGCTCAACGGAGTGGGCACGCTTGTATCCCCGAGATGATCAGCGTACATATGCTGAAACAACGGAAAAACGCCTGGTACAAGTTGGTGATCATCTCAATACTGATGATGCTGGGCAGCGGCATGAGCGCCCTGATACTGGCTCAGTCCACTGCCCCCCTTACGCAGAAAAAAGCACCCGTCGTTTCGAACCCCACCTCGGCTTCTCGTGAGGCGATGGCGAGCCACCGGAAAATGCTAATGCTGCTACAGAACATCAAAGAACGGACCCCCGATGAACACCCCTATCATGGTGAGGCAAATGCACGCCGTCTGCGAGCGGAATTGGCGGCCATGGCCAAAGGGGAGCCGATAGACGCTTTCTTTCCAGAGGTGACACGCTGGCTACTCTATGTTGACCTGGGTGAAGAGGAACTTTTGTTGGGCAACGAACGCCAGGCAATTGATCATCTTTCCAACGCTTATCAACTACTTCCCAAGGTGCAGGACAAGTTGAGGCCTGATTTGCCGATAATCCTAAGCTTTCGGCTGGGTGTGGCCCATATCCGATTGGGTGAGACGCAGAATTGTTGCCTTCGTGAAACGCCTCAAAGCTGCATCTTGCCGATCCGGGAAGGCGGTATACATACGAATCAAGAAGGATCGAAGCAGGCGATCAAGTATTTCACACAAGTGCTTGAACACACGGGAGAACGCTCAGACCTGCACCTGCAGAGCCGTTGGCTGCTAAGCATCGCCTACATGACAATTGGGGGCTATCCTGACGCGGTGCCCCCGCCTTACGTGATCCCTCCGGAGGCATTTGAACCTGACGAGAAGTTCCCGCGCTTTACTAATATTGCCTCGCGTTTGGGCCTTAACACCTTCAGTTTGTCCGGTGGGGCTATTGCCGACGATTTCAACAACGATGGGCACCTTGACCTGTTCGTCTCAACCTGGGATACAGCAGGGCAGATCCGCTTCTTTGTGAACAACCGCGACGGCACGTTCTCGGACCGAACGAAGGAGGCGGGACTTGTGGGGTTGTACGGTGGTCTCAATATCCTGCAAGCTGACTACGACAACGACGGCGATGTGGACATCCTGGTGCTCCGGGGCGCGTGGCTGGCCGAAAGTGGCCAACACCCGAACTCACTGCTGCGCAACAATGCCGATGGCACATTTAGTGACGTGACTTTTGAAGTAGGGCTGGGAGATGTGCACTACCCTACTCAGACAGCGGCCTGGGCAGACTACGACAACGATGGCGATCTCGATCTGTATATCGGCAACGAATCGTCCCA
Source organism: Acidobacteria bacterium AH-259-O06 (assembly GCA_027717865.1). GTDB lineage: Bacteria > Acidobacteriota > UBA6911 > RPQK01 > JADFOI01 > JALLOL01. The sequence continues at coordinate 9,968 of JALLOM010000069.1, forward strand.
TCAGCAACCGATATTCTTTGCACAGCAAAAATCGATCACAGGCAAACAGGCCTCCCCTTGCCAACTTTTTCTTAATAGCGGCGATGGCACGTTTACAGATGTGGCCAAGCAGGCCGGTGTGACCAATGACCGATTCACCAAATCGGTGGTGTGGGGTGATTATGACGGCGATCGGTTTCCGGACCTTTATGTATCCAATTTCCAGGGCTCTAACCGACTCTATCACAACAATGGGGATGGTACTTTCACCGATCTGGCTGTGAAGTTGGGAGTTGCCGGTCCGAAATTCAGCTTCCCCGCGTGGTTCTGGGACTTTGATAACGACGGGGTTCTAGACCTTTTTGTGTCGGCTTATTCGGCCGGAATTGAGCATGTCGCGGCGGACTACCTGGGCCTCCCTTTTGAGACTGAGTTGGCACGACTGTATCGTGGCAAAGGACATGGCGAGTTTGAAGATGTGACTCGACAGCAGAAGCTCAATAGTCCCAATGCACCGATGGGGTCTAATTTCGGCGACATCGACAATGACGGTTTCCTCGATTTTTATCTGGGCACCGGCTACCCGGATTACGAAGAACTGATGCCCAATGTCATGTACTATAACCGAGGCGGCACGAGCTTTGCCGACGTCACCACGGCCGCCGGCTTTGGCCACCTTCAGAAAGGGCACGCCGTCGTCTTCGCGGACTTTGACAACGATGGCGACCAGGACATCTTTGAACAGATGGGGGGAGCCTTTCGCGGCGACAGGTTTTACGACGCTTTCTACGAAAATCCGGGCTTCGGCAATCACTGGATCAGCGTTAAACTGATTGGCGTGCAGTCAAACCGTTCGGCGATCGGGGCGCGTATCCGTGTCGATGTGGTCGAAAACGGTAAGCAGCGAGCGATTTACAAGTCTGTCAACAGTGGTGGGAGCTTTGGCGCCAACCCTCTGCGCCAGACAATCGGCCTGGGCAAGGTCTCGAAGATTGAGCGTCTGGAGGTGTATTGGCCGACCACTGGACAGACCCAGGTGTTCGTCACAGTCCGGATGGATGAATTCATCAAGATTGTGGAAGGTCAAGATCACTACACGACTTTGCCGCTTCGGAAGTATAGGCTCGGCCACCGCTCTAAGTAAAAGCAGGACCCTTCTGATCGTGATCAGTCAGCAGCTTTTTGTCAAATCGATGCACTGATAATTATTCGACCTGGAACAGCTCTTCGTCTCAGATCAGTTTTCTGGGGATCCTGGAGGTTCTCCGCTCTTGATTAGACCCCGCTTCTTCCACTCCTCCAATTGCTGTTTCAACTGATCGGCAACCTCGCTGTTGGGCATCATTTGTAAGAAGTGATGAAACTCACTGGTGGCAGATGGCCAGTCGCCTTTTTCGGCCAGAATCGTTCCGAGTATGAAGTGTGTTGTGGGGTAGTCATTCGCTTCACGGCTGTGCTGAACTTCTTGAGCTGCTTCTTGCGCTGCATCAAGGTTTCCCAAAAAGAAATTCGCGTGGGCATAAAAATAGCGGGCTCTAGTGATATGCGGATTCAGCTCGAGAACGCGACGGCTCAGCTGGGCAGCTTCTTCCCAACGAGCTTGCTCCATTTCCAACGTCGCCAGGGACAGATGGGGGTCAATGTATTTTGGATCGGCGGCTACAGCCTTATGAAATGCCTCTCGAGCACCAGGCTGATCCTGGAGTACAAGCCGGATTTTCCCAAGCAATTCCCAGGCCGCAGCGAACTCTGGATAAACTCTTACCGCTTTTTCTAGCTCTTTGGCCGCTTTGGAAAGGTCGGTCTTCTCTTTGCTCAATTCTTTTTTAGCTTTCTCGTAAGCCTTCCTCGCTTTCTTAGGTGCGCTCAAAGTGCTCGAGCTGACTGTAGGGCCCTCCACATTAGCGAGACGATGCAAGACAATAACGCCCACGTGAGGACTGTCGAGGATCCCGCGGGTTCCAAGCTGAATCGTATCTGATCGGAAGCCAGGCAGTGCCGCACGCAATTCGCAACCCCTCAGGTCGAGCTCGCCCGTGGGAGTTTCTCCAAAACTGCTGCTCACCCCATACCGCCCACCCAAGGGTCCTTGCTCAGAATCACCCCTGCCTGGATGCGGGCTACCCACGCTCGGGTCCATTACACCCGTTTGTGTGTCATCACTGAGTCGAAGAGTGAAATCACCGTTGGTGTAAATGTGATTTACCCGGCGAACCGACCCGTGACACACGAGTTCAATTTGTACGGATTCAGCAGGAATGCCTCCGTCGTCCATCACGACCTTTCCCGTAAGAAAAACGGGATTCGAGGAGGTTGGGGCACGCGCTCCTTGTTGGCGCTCCCTAGCAGGTGGCTGGCGATCGGGAGGCGGCTTCTTACGGTCCTTTTCCTGTTGTTGAGCCCATGCCGAGACCAAAATCAACAACGAGATAATTGTTGCAGCCAAAAGTTTGTTACTCATGGAGCCTCCTTGCTGCGGCGCTTTGGTGAGAATGGTGTGGATTCCACTATGACTATACAACAAAGATCTACAAATGCTCGTTCATTATTACACTTTTTGTAACTTGGAGACAGCGCGGCGTTCCGAAA
>JALLOM010000007.1 GCA_027717865.1 Acidobacteria bacterium AH-259-O06
AAAACCGAAGCCGTGGATGAGACCGAAGAAAAAGGTGATCTTCCAGCGGCCACTTATTTCCCGCACAAAGATGTTTTCCAAAGCGATGTAGCAGATGCTGAGCGCAATCGCACTTTCGACGAATCGTGTCGGAAGAACCACCACATCCAGCGTCGCCAAAGTGAGGGTAACGCTGTGGGCGACAGTAAAAGAAGAGACAATCGCGATAAGTCTCCGGATCGATCCTCCCAGAAGAATGAGGCCTAACAAAAAGGCAAGGTGGTCGTAGCCCGTGAAAATGTGCTCGATCCCCAGTCTGACAAAACGAACCATTTGCTGAAGAGTCTCAGACGATACCTGAGAGACCTCGATCGCCCGTCGGGGATTATAGATATCGAAGAAGTACTGCTTGACCTCCCCGCCGTCGTCCACCTTGCAAAAGACACGGTGCTGGGAATCGGTCAATTCATGGAAGGTGGACTCCAATTCGAGCTGAGTCAATCCTTGCGAGAATCGATGTTCGAATTTCAGGACCAGTTCACCTGACTCCAGCACCTGAAAGTCCTGTAGGCCGACTGTGCCTTCCCGACCTGCATCACGGACATGAAAGTGCTCAAGGATGCGGCTTTCGATGGCCTTTCGGTGCCGGAGAACATCGTCGTATTCAATGAATCCGTCCCCATCGGAGTCAAGTTCCGGCATGAAGTTCAGGTCCAGCAGTGAAACTGAAAGCACGCTGTGAACCGCTTCAGGCTGAATCTCAACCAGCCAAAAGCCGAGACCACCCTGGTGAGAAAAAAGAATGGAAACGGAAAATACAAGGACTCCGAAGGGAAGGACGAAGGTTGATGGAAGGATTCTCAAGCACAAGGGGGAAGCTCCCGTAGATCTCGAGGACACTGTCACCGTCCGTGAAATTCGCTAACGTTTGCCTGCACTTCCCCGGCCATGACGGGATAGCCGGGGTTGGGAGGATCAAAATAGCCGTTGCCATCGACGTCAACAAAGATCGGGTTGGTGAAGGCAAAGGAACTGAAATTCGGAAAAGGCGCTCCCCAGCTGCGGTCCGATGTGGCCAGGACCAGATACCAGGTGTCCCGCACTGCCGCTACGTCGATATCTTTTGCAAAGCGCGTGGCTTCAGTGACGGTTTCAACAGGAAACGTCTGCAGCACCTCGCCATTGGCAACCACTTCCACCTGGTCCACCGGGATCCAGGGCGCCGCTTGAACGCTAACATGAAGAGTGGTCGAGCCATCGGTGTCGGTGATAATGGACCCCACCGGCGCTCCGTCATTTGCCGTAATCCGAATAAAGGGCCCGAAAGAGCCGGTGGAGGCGCGGCTCTTTAGCGCATCCACCACCCGGTAAGCGTCGATTTCCCAAGGATTATCCGTGCCCGAGAGGACGTAGTTGCGAGGATAGCCTGGAAGGTGAGACGGGTACTTGTGGGCATCGGTATTGGCCACTCCGGTCATCAACACTCCCCGGTTCAGCAAACTAAACCAGTCTTTGAGCTTTTGCTCAACCAAGGCCGTCCGACCAATATGTCCATTCTCCTCCTTGTCGGTCAGCGCATTGAAGACCTCCACCTGATCAAAGCTCATCTCAAAAAACGGGTACTCGATTTCCGAGGTCTCACGGTTCAATCTTCCATCGAAGTAACCGCTCCTTGGATTTGGCTCCCAGCGGCGCGGATGATTGATCTGCACAATTTCCTCACCGGGATTTTCGCGCATCAAGCGCAGCATCTCACCGGGAGTCCGAATGGCGTGGCGGAACGTCTTATCCTGCCACTGGTTTACCGACATGGGAAAGCTGTTAAAGTGACCAAAAGCCGTGTCCACTTCGGCTCCCACCACCGAGGTCATGAAGCGCTCCAGGTCCAATTGGGCAATATAGGGAGAGTAATCCTTGAGGATGTTGTGGTCAGTGGCCGTCAACAAATCCAGGCCCTCGGCCGCGGCAACCTGGGCACCGTCTCGCATGGCAAACTGCAGGTGCAGGTGAAAATCTGATGAGATGAAACCACTCGTGTCGATGGCGCGGGAGAGGGTGGAGCTTAAGTGGGCCATCTTCCCCACGCTGATGGTGACATGCTGATGGTCGAGCGTGTACTCCAGTCCTCGGGAAATGTAGACGTCGTAATCGCCTGCAGGAATGATCTTGACTCCGTATCCCGACGCCGTCACCACAATATTCTCAAAGCGGCCTACTGTGGGCACCTCTGGCCGGCCGTCGGCATAGGCGAAGAAGAGGCGAGCAGGCAAATGGATGCCCGACTTTTCCTCAAGGACCTCGAAGGAGAGGCTACCCGTGGGCAAGTTAGTCTCCACCACGAACCGCTCATCCGGATCCGGCCCATCCTGAGAGAAAGCGGCCGCGGCTTTCCGATCACGCAGCACAACCCAGCTGGCGGCCGCCAGAAGGACGAACCCAATACGAGCGATCAAAATTGGCGAAAGCTTCCTCATCAGTCATCCCCCTTTTAGGTGATCCGTGATGGATCTTAGCGTTGCAACTGTCTCAGACCGGATAGGTTAATAGGCCCATCCTGGCCAGCTGTAAATTTGCAGGGTTTGAAGCCCTCCTTCCTGGAGAACTCCTAGCATTTTATGCCCTGGTTCCACTTGAGGCAAGCCGTTACCTGACACAAGGCGGCAAGATCCAGAAATCCGGTCGGCTGCCGTTGCCTCGCTGCAATGTGAGGGCCCAGGCAGGCTATGATCAAAAGACAGTACGAGCAACTCGTTTCGACCGCTCACGTAATAGACTTGCCAAAGGTGATTCTCGGCGACAGTGAAGAGGAGTGCACCCAAGAAGGCAGGTCCTGCTGTTGGTGAAATCTGCCGAAATCAGGCTAGAACCAGCAGCACCGTGAGCGCATACAAAATGAGTTTATTAAGTAATGACCAGGAGCCCAGTAGCGAGGCGCGATTTGGGAGGCATGGGGTTTTTAGGGTGCAATTCGCACTAACTTATGTTATCATTTAAATTAGGTAGCAGAGTAGTAAAGATTGCTCTCTGCCAGAAGAGGCTTCTCTCTGATTGCCGAACAGCGGAAGGGGGGACAGAGACCATGAAACTGTTTGACAGGCCAGCTAAATGTATCCTTGGCACCGCGACAATCTCGCTGCTGATCATTTGGCTGGGGACCGTCTGGGCAGATGACGGCCCAGATCACCAGGGAGAGCAACTACCTCCGATACAACTTGGCACAAGCGGGGGGAATATCAATGTACCTTATGTTCCTTTGATCAAATAAGGAAAAGAAGCTTCTTAGGAGAAAGTTGATATTTTGCAAAAAACCATCAGCGTAATTTTGGCCCTCGCGCTTTTACTGGTATTTACCGCGACCTCCTATGCAGCGACACGCGTGTGGGTCCAGTTCCAACAGGGCCGGAAAGCCGCTGTCAAAGGCGCCTTACAGCAGGTTGGCGGGCAGATCCATTACGAGTTTGACAACCTGCAAGCCATCGCCGTCACTGTTCCCGCCGGGGCGCTAGATGGCCTGCGTAGAAACCCGAGCGTGGTCCTGATCGAGGATGACCCCCCGCGTTACCTATACGAGCAGACTGTCCCCTACGGAATTGACAGCGTGCAGGCACGCGACGTGTGGGATGCAGATCGAGATGGGAAGGTCGATTCGAATGTCCCGACAGGTGCTGGGCGTCTCGTCTGCCTCATTGATTCCGGCCTTCACACTGCCCACGAGGATATTCCGGGGGTCAACACCGTTGGAGGAGATCCTAGCGACTGGGCCACAGACCTCTGCGGCCACGGCACACATGTGGCCGGGACTATCGACGCTGTCAACAACCTGAAGGGCGTTGTGGGGGTCTCTCCCGGCGAGGTATCTCTTTACATCCTCAAGGTTTTCGGCGATGACTGCTCTGGGGTTTCCAGCTCCGACCTCGTCGCTGCCGCCAACCTTTGCGAGAGCGCCGGTGCGAATGTCATCAACATGAGCCTGGGAGGCATCTTGAAGAGCCGCACGGAGCAGCGCGCCTTCCAGCAGTTGTATGACAATGGCATTTTGTCCGTCGCTGCAGCTGGAAACGATGACAGTAACCGGAAGAACTACCCGGCTTCGTATGACTCGGTGATTTCAGTTGGCGCCGTTGACGAAAACAATGTGGTTGCCGATTTCTCGCAGCAAAACGACCAGCTGGAGCTGTCGGCGCCCGGAGTCGGCGTCTTGAGCACCGTACCCTGGGCTGACACGCTCACCGTAGACGGAGTCACCTACCAGGGACACTATATTGAAAACGCGGCCCGTGACACCGCCACCGGGGTACTCGTGGATGGCGGTCTCTGCGAGCAAGAGGGTGCTTGGAATGCACAAGTGGTCTTGTGCGAACGCGGGAACATCACCTTCAACGAGAAGGTGACGAACGTCCAAGCGGGTGGGGGTGTTGCCGCTGTCATTTACAACAACGAGCCGGGTAACTTCTTCGGGACCCTGGGTGAGGGGAACTCGTCCAACATCCCGGCCATCAGCCTCAGTCAGGAAGACGGTCGGAATGTAGTCGCAATTATTGACGGGGTCCGTAGCGGTGACGTGGTGAGCGAGAAGCCGGCCAGCGGCTATGAGGCGTGGGATGGTACTTCCATGGCCACAGCCCATGTCTCGGGTGTGGCCGCACTAGTTTGGAGTTCTGATCCCTCGTCGTTGATCAATACGGATATCCGGAATACCCTGCAGAATAGCGCGCTCGATCTGGGTGAGCCTGGTAAGGACAAAGCTTATGGATATGGGCTTGTTCAAGCCTATGACGCATGGCAATACCTGGGCGGGGGGAGCGGAAGTGACAGTCCTCCGGGCGAGGACACCACACCGCCGGAGACCACCATTACCTCCAACCCCAGCGATCCCTCCAGCTCCAGCGACGCGACCTTCAAGTTCACCTCCAGCGAGGGGAGCTCCACCTTCGAATGCAGCCTGGACCCGGCCCCCTTCTCGTCCTGCGCCAGCCCCAAGACCTATACTGGGCTAGCCGACGGCTCCCATAACTTCGAGGTGCGGGCCACCGACGCTGCGGGTAACACCGATCTCACGCCAGCTTCCTACACCTGGACCATAGATACCAGCTCGTCGGGCGACACGACTCCTCCGGTGATCTCGAAAGTGTTCTCCCAGAAGTCCGGGAAGGGCGGTACCTTCAAGATCACTTGGACCACGGACGAGCCGGCGAACAGCCAGGTTACCTTTAAATGCTGCGGTACCCGCACCAACAGCGAACTCGTGACCGACCACAGCATGGGCTTCCGTGGCAAAAAAGGCGTCACCTACGAGTATTCGGTGAGTTCAACCGACGCCGCTGGAAATAAGGCGACCACAGGATGGCTCACGCACGAGAACTGACGGATTGGCAGGCTGCCTGAGCCTGACCTTTTGTGGCACGTTTTCTGTTATCCTCGGCTCCCATTTGGGTATATCAGATCACCAGGTGGAGGAAAACATCCAAAAGTCCTCCATTCTATCGTCTTCCATTCGCTGCAACGCCCAAAGCGCCAATCGCAGCGTTGAGTGAGGGCTAGGGGGCTAGGGCCCCTTTCTGCCGGCAGTTTCATTGGCACCTCCTGAGCTGTCCTGGCCGTTCTCTTGCTTGGCTGGATGGGGCTGAAGGTCTGGGGGGAGTTTAGGGGCTTTCCAGATCGACTCTTAAATGCTGTCAATGCTATGCTTGTCACATGGCCAGTGCCTCCATTTGATCTAGGTTGAGAGAGGCTGCATGAATCTTTCCCAGCCAACAATTTCCGCCGCGCTCTCCGTGCTCATCTTCTGGGTCATCGTCCTGCACCGTTGGTCCCGTCAGTGTGTCACGCCACTTCCCCGCGTCCGGCGGGTGAATCCGGGCCAAATTTCCAATCCCCCCCTGGTCTCCATCATCGTGCCCGCTCGCAATGAAGCGCATCAAATTGCATTTTTCCTCGAGTACACAACGGAGGTTGCAACTGTCTCAGACGGGTAGGTAATAGGCTGCGTCTGATTATTCTCAGGAGCTAAATCGCTCTTCGGCTACGTTCCAGTTGACGACGTTCCACCAGTTGTTGACGTACTCGGCTCGACGGTTTTGGTACTTGAGATAGTAAGCATGCTCCCAAACGTCCAGACCAAGGATGGGGACTTGACCTGCCATCAGGGGACTATCCTGGTTAGCTGTCGATAGGACTTCCAGGCTGCCCGAAGAATTCTTCACCAGCCAGGCCCAACCCGAGCCGAAGCGCCCAATCGCGGCAGCCGAAATTTTTTCCTTGAATTGCCCGAACCCTCCAAACGTACTGTTGATGGCTGCGGCAAGGTTACCGGCTGGCTCGCCGCCCTGCTCAGGCCCCATGATCTGCCAGAACAGCGAATGGTTGGAGTGACCGCCGCCGTTATTTCGTACCACTGTCCGAATGTTCTCCGGCACGGCGGCACAATTGTCGGCGAGTAACTCCTCGAGGCTTTTGCCCTCAAGTTCGGGCGCCGAGTCGATTGCCTTGTTAAGGTTAGCCACGTAGGTCCCATGGTGCCTATCGTGATGGATTTCCATGGTCGTCCTGTCAATGTGGGGTTCCAAAGCGTCCGTTGCATACAGCAAATCGGGAAGTGAGAATGACATAACTCCTCCTTTCGTTTTCGGTTTGTCGGTTTAGCGTCTCCCCTTGGACCGGGCGTTGGCCCTTCGTGCCGATTTCCAATCCGGGACAGGCAAGGGGGCATCCAAGATATCAAGCTCGAACAGCTTCATCAACCAGATTTTCGGAGAATGGGGGGGTCTGACCCTGAAAATGCAATTTTGGGGGTGTTTGGACCCGGACAGATCACGGTTAGCAAAATTGCATTTTCAGGGTTAGACCCCCCCATTCTTATTTTCCTGCAGCAGATTAAAACTAGCCAAGGACATTCTTCTTCACATATTCTTACTTTGGGGGTGTGGATTCTCTATGGCCTTTCTGGTCCTGGCACTTGGAGTTGTCTTTGTCATCGTGTCCATCGGAGTGCTCAAGGTACACCCCTTCTTGGCACTCATCATGGCAGCCATCCTGGTGGGGATACTTTCTCCCATCCCGCTTACCGCACAGAACGAACTCAAAAGCGACGTTGAGCTGGCACGTGGGGATCTCCGGCACCAGCTGGAACAAGGAGTTCTCTCCGAGAAAGATTTCCTGAGGCGATGGAAAGAGATTCCGTGGGAAGTTCAGGATCAGTGGCTCGAGAGACAAAAAAGGACAGGTGGACAGTCGGTCTTAGCGCTGGAGATCACGGCTCAGGAGTTTGGAAGCACTGCGGGTGCAATCGGCATTGTTATTGTGTTGGCTGCCATCATCGGCCAGTGCCTCATGGACAGTGGCGCCGCCGACAAGATCGTGCGAAAGCTGCTTTCCATTCTTGGAGAAAAGCGTTCGGCTGAGGCCCTTCTGGGAAGCGGTTACTTTCTCTCGATTCCGGTTTTCTTTGATACCGTCTTTTTCCTCCTCGTACCTTTAGCCCGGGCACTGCGTCTGAGAACTGGCAGAAACTACACCCTCTATGTGATGGCGATTTGTGCTGGAGCTGTGGTGACTCACTCACTGGTCCCTCCGACACCAGGACCCTTGGTCATGGTAGAGAATCTTGTGGGTCTGGATCTGGGCATGGCGATCGGGGTAGGGTTTTTGCTCGGTCTTGTCCCTGCCTTCATGGGAGGACTTCTCTTTTCGCGCTACGCGAATCGCAGACTCGACATTCCGCTTCGCGAAGTTGCCGGCTCTTCACACCAGGATCTGGAAGAAATTGTGCGTCGATCCGAGGAACAACTTCCTGGTTTTGTGATTTCAACACTTCCTGTGGTGCTGCCCGTGGCATTCATCACCGGAAATACCTTGCTGCAGTACCTGAGCCAATCCGGCAGCCTTGATTTGCCAAGTAGCGTCCTCGCTCTGACTGCCTTTCTAGGGAATAAGAACTGTGCTCTTCTTGCAGCTGCCTTTCTGGCTATCTGGATCCTGATGCGCCAAAAAGGGTTGAACCTGGCCCAGCTGGGCCATCGGCTTGAAGCGGCGATTCTCAGCGCGGGAGTGATCATCCTCATCACCAGTGCCGGGGGGGCGTTTGGAAAGATGCTGGCTCGGACCGGAATCAGTGAAGTCTTGGGAGAGATAGCCGGAGGAGATCTATTCCATAACCAGGGAGTCTTTTTCGTCCTTCTGGCCTGGGGACTTGCCGCGACCATGAAGATTGCTCAAGGATCAGGCACAGTGGCCATGATCACCGCCTCGTCAATCATGGCCGCCGTTCTCGAGGGAACTAATCTACCCTTCCACGTGATCTATATTTTTGCGGCCGTCGGCTTCGGTTCACTGGTCGTTTCCTGGATGAATGACAGCGGCTTTTGGGTGGTCTGTAAGATGAGCGGTTTTACCGAGAGGGAAACCTTGAGCACCTGGACCCTCCTCCTGGTTTTTATTGGTGTGCTGGGCCTCATCGAGGTACTGATTTTGAGTATTCTGCTCCCACTTGCATAAACACTCATGGGCCATCCAGCAGACGTCCTACGACGCTGACGTCATTGGTGGGCAGCTTGCACACATAGTTTTCACAGATGTAAGCAGTGGCCTTACCGTCAATGCGCCGCAGGCTGTTCAGAATTTCCAGGTTTTGAGCCAACCGCTCTTGAGCGCGGCCGCCATCAGCCAGAACAATTATCTTGTTAGGAATAAATCGCTTGTGAACCTCGCGTAAGATTGCTCTGGTATCCGGTGAGTTTCTACGACCGGCAATGAGAATCTGTTTGGGTTTGTCCAGGTAAAAATTCACCGCCACCATCATCTGAGGCATCGCATGCGGCGTTGCGGCCAATCTTCTTTCGAAAGCCCGAATTGACTTTTCCGCCATTTGCCGCCACTTCTCCTTACCAGCCATCTCAGAAAGGCGCAGCAGATTCAGGATCGCGATGGAATTGGGTGAAGGCTCAGCTCCATCGTAATCCCCCTTCATACGGATCAAAATCGAGGGATCTTTTCCAGCTGTGTTGTAAAAACCTCCATTTTGGGCGTCCCAGAAAAGTCGATTCTGAGTTTCGGTCAGTTCCATGGCCAGGAGCAACCAGCGCCCATCCAGTGAGCTTTCATACAGATCGAGCAACCCCTGGATGAAAAAAGCGTAATCGTCGACTAACCCGTCAATCGCCGCTTCCCCATCTCGATAGCGTCTCTTCAAAAGCCCCGATTGCTCATCGTACAGCTTTTCCGTGATGAACGTGGCGGCCCTTACAGCGGCCCTGAGGTATTTCTCTTCCTGCAAGACTTGATGGCCTTTGGCCAGTGCGGAAATCATAAGGCCGTTCCAGGCTGTGAGAACCTTATCATCCAGGCCCGGGCGAGGCCTTTTGGCCCGGGTTTCGAAAAGTTTGCGCCGACCCTGCTCAATGACACCTTTAATTTCGTCTAGAGACCTTTTAAATTTTTCGGCCGTCTGTCCCAGAGTCGCCGACACATGCAGGATGTTCTTCTTCTTAAACTCCCCAAAGGCATCTCGCTGGACGTTGCCATTTTCTTTAACGCCATAGTAGTCATTGAAGATGACCGCATCCTTTCCAAGCAGTTCTACAATTTGCTGGTGGGTCCAGACGTAGAATGCACCTTCTGCGTGCTCCTCGGGATTCTCATGACTGACTGGACTATCGGCATCTTCGGCTGAGTAGAAACCGCCCTCTTGGCCGGTCATATCGCGCAGCACATATTCGAAAATAGCCCGGGCCACCTTCGCAAAGAGGGGATCGTTAGTGATCTGATAAGCCTCCAAATAGGAGATGGCAAGCTGTGCCTGATCGTAGAGCATCTTCTCGAAGTGAGGAAGAAACCATCGCTTGTCCGTCGAGTAGCGATGGAAGCCTCCGCCAATGTGGTCGTAAACTCCCCCTTGAGCCATCTTGCGCAGTGTCAGAGTCGTCATATTCAGGGTCTCTTTTTTTTGGCCTGTCCGGTCATAGTAGCGGACTAAGAAGTTGAAATTGACGGGCCGCGGAAATTTAGGAGCTGCGCCAAAGCCTCCTTCCCGCGAATCGTGATTGGTCTCGTACCATCCATACGTCCGGTCTAAGAGTTCTTCTTCCAGTTTCAGATTGCCCTTTCCCGAAACATTGCTGAACTGCTTTAACTGGCTGGTGATTTGCCCGGCCGACGTCAAAATCGCTTCACGATTCTTCTCCCACTCATCTGCAATCTTCACAAGAAGATCCTTGAATCCCGGTACACCTCCTCGACCCTGCGGAGGAAAATAGGTTCCACCGAAAAACGGTTTGAGCTCGGCGGTCAGGAACACAGTCATGGGCCAGCCTCCATGGCCCGTGGCCGCTTGTACAAAAGCCATGTATACCTGGTCGACATCGGGCCTTTCCTCCCGATCAACCTTGATACTGGTGAAGTACTTGTTCATGATGGCAGCGATTTCAGGATTGGAAAAAGATTCGCGCTCCATCACATGACACCAATGGCATGTCGAATATCCGATCGAGAGGAAGATCGGCTTGTTCTCTTTCCGAGCCTTCTCGAAGGCTTCTTCTCCCCAGGGATACCAGTCCACCGGGTTATAGGCATGCTGCAGTAAGTAGGGGCTCTTTTCATGGATGAGGCGATTCGGCTTGCCCTGATGCTGTTTTTCAGACTCTTCGGGTAAAGTGGAAAGATGGGCAGTTTGCTTTCCCAGCTTTCCTACTTCGTCCAGGCGCTGTCGCACACCCCGCCCCGCTGCCAGAGCAATGAGCAAGACTGCAGCGCTGATAACACCGATGTGTTTCGCTTTAATGCTCATTCTTTTGGGATTTCTTCCATCATTTGTTGTGGAGCATCAGAATGTTCATCTTGCTGGGAAGGAACATCCTCAAGATCTTTCATTCCTATTGTACGTCAATTGATTGCTAAAATCCCAAAAGAGGGAAATTTGCTGCGAACAGGTGTGTGCTGAAACTCCGTCTTTGGTAATCTGGACTACTTTGTTAGGATTAGCGCGAATAATCAACCAAATTCCTTGTCTGCACTCACGCAGGTCAGGGAAGGAGGTGGCTTCCAGCTTCAAAGGGTGAGGTGTACGATGAGGCGTTCTCTAGGGGTGCTCTTTGTGGGCCTTGGCGCCCTTGTCCTGGTGATTCGCGGTGCACTCTGCGATCCCAGCCAGCTGCTGCCGATTTCGGGGTCCGAGCCTGCGGTCGAGGCGTCTGTTGCCTGGCAACAGGAGTCCCAGGAGCCTGCCCCGCCCTTTCGTACCAAGTGGGGCTCGCGTGGCAGAGGCAACGGTCAGTTCAACCGCGCGTTTGGCGTGGCGGTCGATGCCTCCGGCAACGTTTACGTCACCGACACATTCAATTACCGCATCCAGAAGTTTGACAGCAACGGCAAATTCCTCACCAAGTGGGGTTCTTTCGGCAGTCGCAACGGTCAGTTCAAGCGCCCATTTGGTGTTGCGCTCGATGCCTCCGGCAACGTCTACATAAGCGACAGAGAAAAGCATGAGATCCAGAAGTTCGACAGCAATCGCAAATTCCTCACCAAGTGGGGTTCTTTCGGCAGCGGCGACGGTCAGTTCGACGACCCGCCTGCTGTCGCGGTTGACTCCTCCGGCAGCGTCTACGTGACCGACCTCAACAACCACCGCATCCAGAAGTTTGACACTAATGGCACCTTCCTCGCCAAGTGGGGCTCTCGGGGCGGCGAGGATGGACAGTTCAACCGCCCGCGTGACCTGGCGGTCGACTCCTCCAGCAATGTCTACGTGACCGACTATTCCAACCACCGGATCCAAAAGTTTGACAGCAATGGCACCTTTCTTACCAAGTGGGGCTCTTTCGGCAGCGACGACGGCCAGTTTCTTTTTCCACGTGGCGTGGCGGTCGATGCCTCGGGCAACATCTACGTGGTCGATAGCTCCAACCACCGGATCCAAAAGTTCGACAGCAATGGCACCTTTCTCACCAAGTGGGGTTCCTTCGGCAGTGACGACGGCCAGTTCAACGGTCCGTGTGGCGTGGCCGTGGATGCCTCCGGCAACATCTACGTGGTCGAGATAGATAATTACCGGATTCAGAAGTTCCGCTCGGTCTTTTAGTTCTTCGAAGCGGGGACACAAGCGATGGATCCAGTGCCTCCTCGAGAGGCTGGTATAGTTCCACAGTGGAGGGATCAAAAACATGGCCTGGATTGAAACGGTTGACCCAGAGAAAGCTCAAGGCGCTTTAAAACGTGAGTACGAAGCCGCCATTGCTCGTGCTGGTAAGGTCTATAACATCGTCAAGCTCTCCAGCCTGAGACCGGACATTCTGAGGAGTTGGGTGGACTTCTACGTATTGTTGATGCACCGGGAGGGACAACTCTCGCGGCGCCAGCGAGAAATGATCGCGGTGGTGGTCTCGGCGGCCAACGATTGTTCTTATTGAATCGAAGCTCACGGAGAGGATCTCCGTGAAGTGACTCAGGATGAAGCGCTGCTCGAGGCGGTGAAGAGCAACTACAGGAAAGCACCAATTTCAACGGCAGAGCGAGCCATCTTGGATTTCGCGGTCAAGCTAACCAACAGGCCCAATCAGATGGCCCGCACTGATTTACAGCCTTTAACAGAGCAGGGGTTCGATGACACCGCGATTCTAGAAATCGTTCAGATCGTCGGTTTCTTTAACTACATCAATCGAGTTGCCGACGCACTTGGGGTAGACCCGGAGCCGGAATGGGCTCAGCCAGGCGGCGAGGGTATCAAAAATCAAATTTGAGGCTCATTCCGAAACCGTCCGGGCTCACAGATGGAAGCCAGATAATGTGGCGCTGTCGATCTTCTAATCCCCGCACCACGGTTCGACCAACAATGTAACCGAGCGCGGCGCCGGCGATGACATCACTCATGTAATGTGCACTGTTTGCGATTCGACTGCATCCGATAAAAACAGCCGTGGCATAAGCCGGGATGGCGACCTTACGCCCATAATACTGACTCGCGACCGTGGCCCACATGAAGGCGTTGGACGCGTGCCCGGAGGGAAATGAGAGGTTGCTGCTATCATTGGGGCGTCGCCGATGAGAACTGAATTTCAATGCGTAGGTCAAAGCATTGTTCAGCACCCAACCCTGAGTCAGTGCCAAAGACATGGAATGAAACCGGTTGTCAGGATAAAACTTGTTGACCACTAAAAGACCTGCAATAGCCGGAACGATAAAATATTGCTTCCCCATGATTTTGCCAGTTTGACCCAGTGTCTGGAAGCTCTGAAAGCCATCTTGAGGTTGATGTATCTTGTGATCGAAGAAAGCGGCCACCCCGGCGGCGCCGAGTCCGATCAATAGCGGATTCAGATTATTCTTTGAAAACAACCCCTTGAAGTTTCTTGTTAGCTCTCGAGGAAACTCGGCGAGGCCAGGCGTCCGCAGCTCTGTGAAGGCATTCACCGAAAAGTCGCTCTCGTCACCTGCAATCTCGATGTCTTGGGCTAGAACTCCTTCGTTGGTGAGGAGTCCTTCCACCTTCAGGACCACTCCTGCCATCAAATCCGAAACAGCAATTGGGTCTTCGCCTTCATCTTTAATCTCAGTCTGGTCGGTCACGCGGACCGTAATATCGAATTCCGGACCCAGCGACATCTTGAGCAGGACAACCTGCTCACTTTCTTGATCGATGCTCAACACCGGGGCAACGAGTTCAACCTCAGGCCAGGCCCCATAGACGAAAGTGGAACAGAGGAAAATCAAGCATAAGGGCAAAATGCGTCTCATAAATGACAGCTCCCCAACTTCTGTACTGAAAAAGAGTTTCCCCTCCTTGTCGTGCACATGGTATGCCATTTTTAGTCAAGCTTGTCAACGGGACTTAATTAGAGAGACGTATCTATCTACTAATCAATGGCTTACAGGAATTAGTCTACAAGCTGAAAATAGTGCGACACTTCCAGAGATTGTCACCGCTGGTTTACACATCACGGTCCTCTGGAGCGATGAGTATCAATCACTTAACGGGTTTTGCAAAAGAAGCCCTGGATGTAAACTTGCGGTGACATCGGTGAAGTGACGGATTTGGCAGCAATCCGTGGGATAATAAAGTGGATTCGGCCATGCTGGGCGAGGATTCAGGCTCACTGTTCTAGGAAGGAGAATGATCCGATGAAGTGGTTTTGCGTCATTGCAATTTGGTCTCTTCTTGCAAGTGCGCTACTGGTCCCCGTTGGTCCGAGAGCACTTTCACCAATCGAGCGACAGATCCTCAAGTACGTGGACGCCCACGCCGAGGAAGCTATCGCTTTCCTTCAGAAAATAGTCAACATCAACAGCGGTACGATGAATCACCCGGGAGTGGGCGAAGTTGGTCGAGTCTTTCAAGCCGAACTCGATGCCCTGGGATTCGAAACCCGTTGGATCCCTATGGACTCTGTCAACCGCGCCGGCCACCTTTTCGGCGAGCGGCGTGGACAGCGTGGCAAGCGTCTCCTTTTGATCGGGCACCTCGACACGGTCTTCGAAAAGGAAAGTCGATTCCAGTACTTCGAACCGGATGGCTCCGCTGCCAAAGGTCCTGGAGTCGAAGACATGAAGGGTGGAGACGTGGTAATACTCTATGCCCTAAAGGCGCTGGACGCAGTGGGAGCGCTGGAAGACGCGAGCATTACCATAGCTCTGACTGGCGATGAAGAAGACACGGGCGACCCGCTGAGCATCAGCCGTCGCGATCTCTTAGAGGCGGCACGCCGGAGCGACGTTGCTCTGGGCTTTGAGGGCGGGGTCGGGGACATCACCACCGCCACCGTGGCACGCCGCGGTTTCACTGGTTGGAAACTCCAGGTGACCGCCACACCCGGCCACTCCTCGCAGATCTTCAAGAAGGAGTTTGGAAGTGGTGCCATTTACGAAGCAGCGCGCATCCTAAACGCCTTTTACGAAGAGCTGCGAGGGGAGGAGTACCTTACCTTTAGCCCGGGAATCATCCTGGGGGGAACGACCGTAGAGTACGATGCCGCTCAGAGCCGAGGAACAGCCTTTGGAAAGACCAACGTCATCCCGGAAACGGCGGTTGTGGCGGGGGACCTGCGTTTTATCTCGGATGAACAGCGAGAGCGCACCAAAGAACGGATGCGCGCCATCGTCGCCCAGAACCTTGCAAATACCTCGGCTGAGATCACTTTCGAGGACTCTTCTCCCGCCATGAGTCCAACGCCCGGCAACAATGCGCTCCTCGCCCAGTTGGATCAGGTGAGTCAAGATCTTGGCTATGGTCCTGTCAGGGCTGTGGATCCAGGCGATCGCGGTGCCGCCGACATCTCTTTTGTGGCCCGGTTCCTGGACGCAATCGACGGACTGGGTGTGGTGGGATCCGGCGCTCACACGGTGCAGGAAACGGTCGACCTCACTTCGCTCCCAAAGATGACCAAGCGTGCAGCCATCTTGATGTATCGATTGACGAAGTGAAGGGGCCGTGTCTTTAAAATTTAAATTTTGGCCCAAAATTTAAATTTTAAATTACAGGGCCCCTTCACTTCCACAAATTGGACGCTTCGGGATTGGGTGTCAAAAAAGGCGAAGGTCGTTTTACCGTAGAGGCCCATGAGCTCCCCGGGGTTTAAGAGGACGCACTTTCCTGTCCGACCCTCGTAAGCCGTGTGGTCGTGTCCGTAGCAAACCAGGTCGTAAGACCCACTGGCAGCCAAAGGACGGGCAATTTCAGGGTAGTGGTTGACGGCCACTTTGAGTCCGTCGAGCTCGAGTTCGGCCAACGCACCATGCAAGTGTACCTCGGAGTATTGGGACCCGACCTGACAGATTAACCGGATATCCCCATCGTTGTTTCCCCATACAATGTGTACCGGCCGCCCTTTCGCCGCCTCTCCCAGTCGTTTCACAACAAAAGGCGAGCACAGATCTCCGCAGTGAATCAACACTTGGGCCTCCGCCATTTGACTTAGGGCTTTACCCAGCTTCCAAATGTTGTCGTGGATATCCGAAAATATAGCGAGCTTCATCGATTTTGGGGTAAGGGGGTCAGAGATTTGGGGTCTGACCCCAAATCTCCACCCCTCTGACCCCCTTACCCCCACAGAGCCTGGCGCACTCGGTGGGCAGCCCCTACCAGATTTCGCAAAGAAGGTTCAACCTCCTCGTAGCTCCTTGTCTTCAGGCCGCAGTCTGGATTAACCCACAGTTGTTCAGGTCGCAGCACTCGAGACGCCTTCATGAGGAGTTCCACGATCTCTTCCGACGACGGGATTCTTGGACTATGGATGTCGTACACTCCCAGGCCAATTTGATTGGGATACTTGAAGTCAGTGAACACCTTCAGCAACTCCATGTCGGAACGAGAGGCTTCTATGAAGATGACGTCGGCATCCATGGCAGCAATGCTTTCGATCACATCGTCAAATTCCGCATAGCACATGTGAGTCTGAATCTGCGTCTCGGCCTTGACACCACTGGTGACGATACGAAAGGACTCGACAGCCCACTGGCAGTACTCCTGCCAATCGCTCCTTCGCAGAGGTAACCCCTCCCGAAAAGCGGGCTCATCGACCTGGATAATGGGGACTTCAGCTTTCTCCAGATCCAGCACTTCATCACGGATGGCCAAGGCAATCTGCCTGCACGTCTCAGGGCGAGACTGGTCATCACGGACGAAGGACCACTGGAGAATGGTCACGGGTCCCGTGAGCATCCCCTTAATGGGTCGGTTCGTCAGCGAGGCGGCAAAGCGGGACCAATCCACCGTCAGGGGTCTGGCCCTGCGAACATCACCGTAAATGATGGGCGGCTTGACGTAGCGCGACCCGTAGCTCTGAACCCAGGCGTGACGGGTAAAAGCGAACCCGTCCAGCTGCTCGCCGAAATACTCGACCATATCGTTGCGCTCGAACTCGCCGTGGACAAGCACATCCAGACCGATGTTTTCCTGCAGCTCGATGACCTGCCGAATCTTCTCCTTCACAAATGACTCGTACTCCTCCTGGTTGACTTCACCTTTTCTCCGGCGTTGACGCATGCTGCGCACTTCGCGGGTCTGAGGAAAGGAACCAATCGTAGTCGTAGGCAGTTTCGGAAGCCCCAGCTTCTCATCCTGGAGCTGCTTGCGTTCCTTGAAAGATGTGCCCCGCCGACTCATCTCGGGTCGAATCTGCCCAACGCGTGTCTTGACCGCGGGGTTATGAATCCGGGCAGAGCTTCTGCGGGATCCCAGAGCAGCCGCGTTCGTTTCCAGCTCCCCCAGGATCGCATCGTGCCCCTCATTTAGGGCCCGTGTGAGCACACAAATCTCATGTAACTTCTGCCTGGCGAAGGCTAGCCAGTTTTTAAACTCATCGTCGAGACCCTCTTCCAGCTCGAGGTCAATGGGAGTGTGAATCAATGAGCAGGAGGCAGACACCATTACTCGCTCTGAGCCCAAAGCTGATTTTGCTCGCTCTAATATGGCAAGCGACTGCTCGAAGTCGTTCTTCCAGACATTCCGTCCGTCGACCACACCAAGCGAGAGGATTTTACCTTCAGGCAGACCGAAGCTGAGGATGGCTTCAAGCTGCTCCGGAACGCGAACCAGGTCGACGTGTAGGGCGTCAACGGAGAGTTCCAGCGCCGTGTTGAGGTTATCTCGAAGGCCCTCGAAATATGTAGCCAGGAAAAGCTTCAAGTTGGCAACAGCCTGCTTCAGCCTGTCGTAAGTCTTTCGATACAGGCGGAGCACCTCGGGAGTCTGGTCCAAAACCAAGCAGGGCTCGTCCAACTGCACCCACTCCGCTCCAGCCTCAGAAAGGCCGCGCAGCAGCTGTTCATAAACCGGCAGCAGACTGTCGATCAGATCCAGCTGATCGAAAGAGTCCTCCTTCAGCTTGGACAACAGGAGAAAGCTGACGGGTCCTATCAGGACGGGCTTTGTTCGAATGCCCAACTGCAGAGCTTCCCGGAACTCCTGAAGCGGCTTGAGGGAAGCCAGATTGAAGCTCATGTCTTTGGTTAGCTCTGGGACAATGTAATGGTAGTTAGTATCAAACCACTTTGTCATCTCCATAGGGGTGACGGCACCTGTGCCCGACTTTCCTCGTGCCATTGCGAAGTAGGTATCCAGACCGATCTTGTCTCCATTCCAGTCGTAGCGAGGCGGAACAGCCCCCACAATGGCACACATATCCAGCACCTGGTCATAGAAAGAGAAATCATTCGAAGGAATGAGATCGATATTCGCCTCTTGCTGCAGGCGCCAATTCTCACCCCGCAGCTTGGCTCCAGTCTCAACCAACTCCTTCTCCGAGATCTCACCCTTCCAGTAGGATTCCGTAGCTTTTTTCAGTTCACGCTGACGTCCGATACGTGGAAACCCGAGAGTCGTGGAAAGTACCATTGCTAATTTCTCCCTGCCGACTGATGGACATTTATATGGACATTTATATTGTAAGGGAATTTACATTGTAAGGTTAAATTTCTACAAGGAGTAGTGTCAATAACTCGCGATGCTAATTCAAGAATGCAGCCTAATCCTACATGCGAAAGTGAGGACCGATACACTGGTCCGTATCCAGCCTCCCGAAATCTTGTTTCTTTACGGACTTTTGAACAATCATTGCTCGAGGTTGAGTGAAAGCTAGTGTGTGGAGATGGAACGTGACAGAAGAACAAATCAAGGCAATGGTGGAAGAAGCCCTACAGGAAACCCCGGGCAAAGAGGCGCAAGTCAGCTTGGTCATCAAGCGGGATTCTGTATGGATGATTCTACTGCGAAGTAAAGATGAAGAGTTGGCAATTAAGGTTGACGAAACTCCGCAATCGACTCCGGAATCGATGAAGCAAAACATCATTCAACAGATTCGGAGGCTATTTTAAGACTTGCGAAACGACAATCTCGTTTCAACCAGGTCCCCTGTCGGATTAGCCCGCACGCAAGATTGAGCGGATGCGCTACTATGATTTCAAGGACTCGGGCTCCAGAAAAGGACCAATGCGGTCCCACTGGGCTGCCCCGTCAGAGTAGCCCAACTGGATGAGGCACCTGATGTAGGGGCGTTCGAACAACAGATAGCTGAGAAAGTCGGGAGCTTTCGACTGGTGAGCGCCGAGACCACGACTCAGGATTCGCAGGGCGCGTGGCAGTTGCCCGGCGAAGTCGGCCGCAAGCTTACCTAAATCCTTGGAGGGGCGAACCACCAACAACTGAATAGGCCGCAATAGATCCGGGGGGACGGCTCCAGTAGGCAAAAGAGCCAGGGTCCGGTTGATTCGCTCGAGCCGCTCACTGTCAGTCTCCAATGCGTCTAGAAAGATAGCATTCATGAGCATGCCAAGAACCTGGGCGGGCGGTGGATAGCCCTCCATCTGTGGCTCTGCTGCTTCAGCAGTGCTGCGTGGATAGCGCACCGAAATAGCAAGGAGACGATCGGCGCCCAGATGAATCGAGGGCGCCAGCGGCGCACCCTGGCGAATACTGCCATCTCCGTAGTAGTCGTCACCGATCTGGATGGCGGGAAAGATTAAAGGCAGAGCCGAGGAAGCCATGACGTGCTCCAATCCAATTTTGGTCAACACAGCACGGCGACCGGCGCGTTCCCAGGTCGGGACACCGGGAAGGCCATGTACAAAGGTGATGGTCTGACCCGTGGTGTAACTGGTCGCAGACAGGGCCAATGCTCTCAAACGCCCGGCCCGCAGATTGGCTTCAATCCCGGACGGGTCGATCACCCGATCCAGGTAGCCCCGCAGCGGCTCCGTCTCCAGGATGCCCCGTACCTGAAAGCCAGGAGTTATACCTCCGCTAAGGAGCATCCACAGCCATTTCAGCAGAGTGCCGGTAAGAGACACAAAATCCGCCTTAAAGACCTTTGGCGGGGAAAGACTCAGCCACCCACGCCGTAGAGCAGCACACGCTTCGACAAGCGAGCCAGTATGGCTGGCCAGAGAGACCGCATTGATCGCTCCTGCTGAAACCCCGGTAATCACGGGAAAATAAGTCTCTGCACCGATACGTTCAGCGATAGCAGAAAGGACTCCGGCCTGGTAGGCGCCACGCGCACCTCCCCCCGAGAGCACCAAGGCAAATGAGGATGACTCGCTATAGGCCACCTTTGGTTTCCTTTGGCCGTATAGTAATACCACTAATGTGTGTCGCCCAAAGCGCAAAGAACCGAAGTTGACAGCTATTGCAGCCAGCTTCTAACATGGGGAAAAGATGCATTTGCGCAAAGGGCAGAAGAAGGATTTGTCCAGCTTGATAGCGCTCAAGGAGTCTTTAGCCGAGATTCAGCATCAACTCAGCCAGATAGAATCCCTCCTCGGGACCAGCGCGAGTGAAATCAAAGCGAAACTCAAGGCCCTTGACACACTGCTGCAGGCGGACGAAGGCGCCGTTGCCTCCACACCAGACACTCTTTCAATCGCACCTGGCTTGGAGCTGAGCCGAATTAAGACAGTCTTTCAGAAGCTGTCCACCAGCCAAAGTCAGGACCAGATCTTACAGACTTATCTCGAAGAGGCGCAATCCCTTGCCAGTAGGGGAGTTCTTTTTCTGAAAAAGGACGATCAATACGTACCCTGGAAGGCCATCGGTTTTCAGCTGGAGCAGGTGGAGTCGGTGGGCACCCAAGACCAGGAGAATCCGATCCTGAAGGCTGCTCTGCGGAAACGAATCGTTGTCCCTCGAACAGATTTGGACCCGATCTTTGCCTGGCTGAAACAAGCCGGAGAACTTCCCCGGGCGGCTCTTTGTATCCCATTCGTCTTCGACGACTTTGTCCCAGTGGTTCTTTACGTTGACTCCTCTGATTCGATTCCACTTGACTCTCTTGAACTGCTCAGCCATCTGACTGTTCTGGTTCTGAAGAACCAATACCTGCAGCAGCTTACCGGTTCTGAACCTAGTGGCCAGGAAGTAGTTTCTACAGATCTCGCCCCATCCGGGGAGCCTTTGCCGGCCTCAGCGCAGGAAAGGCAACCCGAAAAAACCACGGCGATAAGGGAGAGAACTGAGCTGCCAGAATCGGTAGAGTTCATCCAGTTCCGGGCGGACTCCGCGTCTTCGCTTCAACAAGAATCCGAGCGATCCGAGAAGGAGCGACCCCCGTCTCGCTTGGTGCTCGAACAAACCAAGCCGCAGGTCGAGGTTCCCTCCCAGCCCCAATCGTCATTTTCATCCGAGGAGGACAAATACCATGCTGAAGCTCGGCGTTTGTCCCGTCTACTGGTCTCGGAGATCAAACTTCACAATGGGCAAGAAATTAATCAAGGACGCCAGCACAAGGATCTATACAGCCGCCTCAAGGAGGACATCGATGGCGGTTGGGAAAAGTACCGAGAGCAAGTTCACCCCGCGGTCGCGTCCAAAAGGGATTACTATCACGAGGAAGTGGCTCGTATTCTGGCCATGGGAGATGAACGCCTCATGGGAAGTGATTATCCTGGAGCCATCCTAAATCCCAAACCTTGAGCCAATCAAGTTCGAAGTTCCAGGTTTCAAGTTTCAGGTTTCAAGTTTCAGGTTTCAAGTTTCAGGTTCCAGGTTTGGTCAGGTTTCGCCCTTACCTTGACTTTCCACACATAGCCGTTAACCTTCAACTTTCAGACCGCAACTTAGAACCCAAGACTCAAGAACTTGCAACCTGAAACTTGAAACCTGGAACCTGAAAGATGGAACCTGAAAGATGCCCACTTCACCCTACCGAATCAGCCAGAAAGCCGTCCGATTCACTGAATCTGTCATTCGCGAAATGACGCGCCTGGCCATCCGATACGATGCCATCAATCTGGCTCAGGGATTTCCCAACTTTCCCGCCCCCCAGGAGATTAAGAACGCCGCTTGCCAGGCCATCCAAGCTGATATTAACCAGTACGCCATTACCTGGGGAGCGCCTGGGTTTCGACAGGCAATCGCTGAAAAGTACAAAGAATTTTACGACTGGGAGATTAACCCCGACAAGGAAATCACCGTGGCTTGCGGTGCCACCGAATGCATGATTTCTTCAATCCTGGCGGTGGTCAATCCAGGAGAGCGGGTGATTGTCTTTGAGCCATTTTACGAAAACTACGGTCCCGACGCCATCATCGCAGGGGCTTCACCCATTTACGTTTCACTCGATCCGGACTGCAATTGGACCTTTGACTTTGAACAACTCGAACACAAGATTCAGGATGCTCAGCACCATGGTGGAATTCGGGCCCTGATCCTCAACACCCCGAACAATCCTTCAGGAAAAGTCTTCTCCCAAGAAGAACTTTCCAAGCTGGCTGAGCTTGCCCAGGCTTACGATTTTTATGTCATCACCGATGAAATCTATGAGCACATTATCTATGACGGAAAGTCTCACCATCCCATCGCACTCTTCCCTGGAATGAGGGATCGTACCATCACCATCAGCGGACTCTCCAAGACTTTCAGTGTGACGGGGTGGCGAGTTGGATATATCGTGGCTCCTGAAGATCTCACCGACGGCATCCGCAAGGTTCACGACTTTCTAACAGTTGGGGCGGCTGCTCCTTTGCAGGAAGCCGGGGCAAAGGCAATGCGCACGGGTCGAAGCTACTACAAGCGGCTCGCTTCCGAATATCGAGAGCGGAGGGATTACCTTGTTGGACCCTTGCAGGAAGCTGGTTTCAAGGTGTGGATACCTTCCGGCGCCTATTACATCATGGTTGACATCTCTCCCCTGACCGATCTTGATGATGTCGCCTTTGTTCAGCGGCTGGTGAAGGACTACAGGGTTGCCGCAGTCCCTGGAAGCAGCTTCTACCATCGGCCTGAACTGGGCAAACGTTTCATCCGCTTCGCCTTTTGCAAGACCTTGGAGGTACTGCGTGAAGCGGCCGAACGACTGTCGCGCGTGAGCGACTGAGGACCCGCTAACCCGCTGACCCCCTGACTAGCTGACCCCCTGAGCCGCTGACCACCTGAGCCGCTGACCCCCTGACAACTCAAGACTCAAAACTCAAAGACTCAAAACTCAAGACAAAACTCAAGACTGTCCCCTTGTCTCCTCGCCTTGTCTCCTCCTCCTGTCTCCGGTCATCTGGTGAGGTGGTCAGCCGGTCAGCGGCTACCGGTAACCCAAATAGGCAGTCTTCAAACGGGTATAGAACTGAATCGCATCCTTGCCCTGCTCTTTGAACGTCTCTGAACTTGAATGTTTCATTCCGCCGAAAGGCGCCTGCAGCTCCAACCCCACTGTGGGCCGGTTTACCTTGATGACACCAGCGTTCGTCTTCCTGACGAACAGGTGGGCTCGCTCGAGATCGCGCGTGCAGATACATGCCGTCAGGCCATAGACGGTTTGATTCGCAATCTCAACAGCCTGATCAAAATCTCGAGCCTCGATGATACCGACAATCGGTCCGAAGATTTCTTCTTGTGCGATGCGCATTTCGGCACGCACATCGGTAAAGACAGTGGCTTCCACGAAGTACCCCTTGGCATGATGCCCATCGGTCAAACGCTGACCTCCAATCGCCACCTCTGCCCCCTCGTCGCGGCCGATCTGAATGTACTCCAAATCTTTTTCGAGCTGCTCCTCATTCACCGCCGGCCCCATTTGCACTTCAGAATCGAGGCCATTGCCGATGCGAATTCCCTTGGCGCGCTCAACCAGTTTTTCCACAAAGGGTTCCAAAATATCGTGGACTATGATGGCCCGGCTTGTCGCGGTGCAGGCTTGTCCAGTTGCCCCAAAGGCTCCTCGGGCAGTGATGTCAACTGCTTTGTCCAGATCGGCGTCTTCCAAAACAACCAGAGGGTTTTTGCCCCCCATTTCGAGCTGGGTGCGCTTGAGCGTTTCAGCAGCCTTTTGCGCAATCCTGCGCCCGACCTCATAGGATCCAGTAAAGGAAATCGCATCCACATCTGGATTTGCCACCAGCTCGTCTCCTATGACAGACCCTGAACCTGAGACCATATTGACCACTCCCTTGGGAATCCCTGACTGCTCGAGAGCCTCCATCAATCGTATCCCAATCAAGGGGGTCAACTGTGCCGGTTTAAACACGATGGTATTGCCAGAGATGAGCCCAGGAGCGATCTTCCAGGCGGGAATGGCAATGGGGAAATTCCAGGGGGTAATCACCGCCACCACGCCCAGGGGCTCCCGAAAGGTGAAAAGCAATAGGTCGCGATCGGCCGAGTGGATGGTCTCTCCATTGAGATATCCGAGTGAGGCGAAAAACCGGAATATGTCAGCCGCACGCTGCACTTCACCGCGGCTTTCGGCCAGGGTCTTTCCCTCCTCTCGAGTCAGAACTGTGGCCAGTTCCTCTTTTTGTTTCTCCACCGCTTCGGCCACCCTGTGCAAAATGCGTCCCCGCTCGGGCGCAGGCGTCTCGGCCCACAAAGGAAGAGCTTCCCGAGCTGCTTTCACCGCCTGCTGTATATCTTCCCGTGTCGAGCTCTGAAAACGACCGATGAGCTCTTCTGTGTCGGCGGGATTCCGATCTTCATAGGTCTCTCCACCAAGGGAAGCCACCCACTCTCCTGCAATGAGATTCCTGTATTCTTTTTCCGTTACTGCCACTTCAGCCATGGTCCAACCTCCAATCTTAGATTGTCATGGGGGGTCACAGGGTATCAGCGTTGGGGGTCTGAAAGGGGAAAGGGGTCAGACCCCCAACGCTGATACCCTGTGACCCCCCATTCTTTTTTAGACCTGCACCACGGGATTTTCCAGGGTCCCAATACCCTCGATCGTGATGCGTACGATGTCCCCACCGAGTAGCGTAATCTCCTCGGCAGGGACGATACCCGTCCCTGTCAAGAGCACTGTGCAGTCAGGGACACGGTTGTGTCTCATCAAAAACTGAGCCAATTCCTCGCAGCTTCGAACCATCTCTGACGTCGAAGCCTCACCCTCAAAAATAGTATTCCCGTCGCGGACAATCTCACATCGAACCTCGAGTTTTTGGGGGTCCGCGATCTGTGCCGGGGTTGTGATGCAGGGCCCAATGGCACAGCAGCGGTCATAAATCTTGGCTTGAGGGAGATACAGCGGATTTTCGCCTTCGATAGAGCGACTACTGACGTCATTGCCCACCGTATACCCTACTATCTTCCCGCGGTAGAGCACCAAAGCCAGTTCGGGTTCCGGCACATCCCAAGTCGAATCACCCCGGATACCAATCGCTTCAAAGGGCCCAACACACCGCTGGGCCGTGGCCTTGAAAAACAACTCCGGGCGTTCAGCCTGGTAAACGCGGGCGTAGGGCTCCGGCAAAGCACTTTCTTTCTGGCGCTCTTCACGGCTGATGCGGTACGTAACCCCGGCTGCCCAAACCTCTTTGGGGATCAAGGGTCGAGCCAGATGTAGACCCCTCTCCTCAAGTTCAGCGAAAGTGCAAGGCGCGGTGCTTTCTTCCCCAAGGAGCGCCTGAACCGCCTCGTCCGGTGTTCTCCTCAGCATGCGAGCCGCGTTAAGGAGATCTTCAAAGTCCCGAGCTGTGTCCCATGCGGAGGTGAGGTCGAGAAGCTTCCCCGGTTCAAGTTCCACCGCCAACCAACTCCGACCACACGCATCCTCGAACCGATAGTACTTCACTGAAATTTATGCTTGTATCATTCAGACTGCAAAATCGATCACCGCGCGTCCTGCTATTGTTCCCTCATGCAAACGCTCCAGTGCGTTGTTGATTTCTTCGAGGGGCAGCCGCTCGACACGGGAGCGCAGGGTGCTACGCGCAGCAAGAGAGAGAAGTTCGCGAAGCTCTTGCCGGGTAACGACACGGGAAGGAACAATTCTCACGCCCGATCGCACGAAATCGGCTGCCGTCCACGTGAGTGGATCAGATGGCAGTCCCACCACCAAGAGGACCCCAGTTTTGCGCAAACTCCGAAATGCTCCATGGTAAGCCTGTGCTGAGTTGGCACACACAAGCGCCACATCTGCCTGACGCTCGAAATCCTCGAACCATGTCTCCGCTTCACCCGCAGGAACCACATCGTCCGCTCCAAATTCACGTGCGAGGGCCAGCTTCGCATCTACAGTGTCCACAGCGGTAACGCGCGACCCGGCGAGCTTTCCCAGTTGAACTGCAAATTGCCCCAGACCCCCAGTACCCCAAACAGCCAGATGACTCGAGTTGTCAAGCTTCACTTTGCGCAGAGCACTGTAAACCGTTCCTCCGGCACAAAATAGAGGAGCCGCCTGGACGAGGGACAGTTCTCGTGGGATGCGAACGGCGTGGCTTGCCCAGGCCAGCATGTATTCTCCAAATCCGCCATTGACAGTCACTCCGGTGATCTCGGAATTCTCGCAAAAAACCTCCAGATCTCTTCTACAGTACGGACAACGACCACAGGTGTAGCAAAACCACGCGACGCCCACCGCGTCACCTTCACACAATTCTTCCACCTCAGGTCCAACGGCAACCACCCTTCCTGCCACCTCGTGTCCCAAAATCACTGGCAGGGACATCAGGTTCTTAAAACGCTCCCACTCGCCTCTGGCGATGTGGAGATCCGAGTGGCACACTCCGCAAGCGTTCACCTGAAGGAGAATTTGCCCCGCACCCGGAACAGGTTCCCGGACCTCTTCAAGAGCCAGAGGTTCTCCAAAAGCCTTTAATAATGCTGCTTTCATTGGAAGTCTGCCAGCCCCCCCCCAACGGATGTAACTCTCCCATGTTCGCGGCGCAACTTCAAGGCCCAAGATAGGAGACAGGAGTCAGGAGTCAGGAGTCAGAAGAGTTGAAGTTGAAAAGTTGGAGGTTGAAAGTTAGAAAGTTGAGAGTGTGACCTGACAGTCGCTTTTTCAATTTCGACTTTGCAACTTTTCAATTTTCCAACCTTCAACTTTCAAACCTTCAACCCCTTCAACCTAGAACCTTCAATCTGGAACTTGGAACCTGCAACCTCCTTCTGGATTCTTCCTCCTAACTCCTGGCTCCTGGCTCCTGGCTCCTGTCTCCTAGTAGAATAACGGTAATGGAAAACAAAGATCTGGCGGAGATCTTCAGTGAAATTTCCGACATTCTCGAGATTCAGGAAAGCAACCCATTCCGAATCCGCTCCTTCCGAAGAGTGGCCCAGATTATCGAAAATCTCGGTTTCAATGTGGCTCGTACTGTTCAGGAAGATCCGGAAAAACTGCGAACCATCTCCGGCATTGGGGAAGGCGCAATTAAAAGAATCCAGGAAATTGTCGAAACCGGACGAAGCCAGGAACACGAAGATCTGAAGAATCAGATCCCTCCATCGCTCCTCACGCTCCTGGAGTTACAAAACCTTGGTCCCAAGAAGATCAAGCTGTTCTGGGAGACCTTGAACATCACCACTATTGATGAGCTGGAGAAAGCGGCGCGAGAGGAGAAATTGCGATCCTTGCCGGGAATGGGGCAAAAGAGCGAGGCCAAGATCCTCAAGGCCATTGAAGATTACCGTCGCATCCAGGGTAGGTTTCGCTTGGACGATGGCATCGAAATCACTCAGGCATTAATCGAATATCTCAACTCCAAGGTCAAAGTCAGGCGGATCGCAGCAGCCGGAAGTGTTCGACGAAGACGTGAGACTGTCGGGGACATTGACATTCTGGTGACTTGCCATTCCCCTGGGGAAGTGATTGATGCGTTTGTTCAGCACCCTGATGTCAGAGAAGTGCTTGCCAAAGGAGACACTAAGGCATCAGTGGTTCTTCGTCGAGGACTGCAGACCGACTTGCGGGTGCTGGAGGATGAATCCTTCGGAGCCGCCCTCCAATACTTCACTGGCTCCAAAGCACATAACGTGGCCTTGCGGGAAAGAGCCAAACGCATGGGCTACAAAATCAGTGAATATGGCCTCTTTCGGATTGTCAATGGAGAGAAGATTGGCAATGGGAAGAAAGTAGCCGGCGAAGATGAAGAGGACATTTACCACCTGCTGAACCTGTCATTTATCCCGCCCGAGATCAGAGAAAATCGAGGAGAAATTGAAAAGGCGGAAGCTGGTCAGCTGCCTGATCTGATCAAATTGGAACAGATACGCGGCGATTTGCACATGCACACCAAGGCCACCGATGGTAGGAACTCGATCGAAGAGATGGGTGACGCCGCAGTCAAAGCAAAATACGAATACATCGCCATCACCGACCACAGTAAGGCTCTGGCCATGACCGGTGGATTGGACGAAGAAAGGCTGCTCCTGCACATGGAAAAGATCGACCAGGTATCATCCAGAATCCCAGAAATTAAACTTCTCAAGGGGATAGAGGTTGATATCCTGAATGAGGGTGAACTTGATCTGAGTGACGAAGTCCTTTCCTGTCTCGACGTCGTGATTGCCTCAATACATAGTAGATTCAATCTTTCCCGCCAGGAGATGACCCTCAGGATTTGCCGCGCCTTGGAAAATCCCTATGTCAATATCCTGGCTCACCCTACAGGCCGACTGCTCACACGACGGGAGCCTTATCCGCTCGATCTGGAACAGGTCATCAAAACCGCTCGGGAAAACCGGGTCTGCCTAGAAATCAACGCCTATCCGGAGCGTCTGGATCTCAACGACCTCCACTGCCGGATGGCCCGGGATATGGGTGCACTGATCAGCATCAACTCTGACAGTCACAGCACGGAGATGCTTCGATACATGCAATACGGCGTCTTTACCGCCCGGCGCGGATGGCTTGCAGCGAAAGATGTGATTAATACTTATCCTTTGGAGAAGCTCAGAAGAGTGCTGAGGAAGGAGGAGTACGGCGTTTAAGGTTTCAGGTTCCAGGTTTCAGGTTCCAGGTTGGAACTTGGAACTTGGAACCCGGAAACACTGTTCGTTACAATGGAAA
>JALLOM010000070.1 GCA_027717865.1 Acidobacteria bacterium AH-259-O06
GTTGGCCTCAGCATCAGGCACCACGCTCTTCATGAAGATGGGAAACTCTCTCGGTTCCAATACGCAAAGAATCTCCAATGCATCCAGTTTTTCCATGGCCACGTCCAGAGGGTTCTCGACTCCCGGCCAGCTAGGAAAGTGTGCCCAGGAAACGTGGCCTCCCTGGGCGTGTACCTGGTCGCAGACTTCCAGGTGCAGCGGATGGTGGTAAGGCTGTACGGGTTTTACCGGCTCAATGAGCCTTTTCAGATTCAAGAGGCACAGATGACCCAACTCGTGGTTGCGAAACTCCTGATTGACGTAAATAAGGCGCTCGCCGCTGGAATAATGATTTATTTTGCCCTCAAACAAATCCTGATCCGTCGTGAAATCTGATGTGAGTATGTTCGCAACGTTCAAGTCTTCGGCTTCCATCTCTACTCTGCAGGTTTTCGGTGCGATGTGGTGGATATGAATGTCGCCGCTGTACCACCCTTGTCGGTTGAGGGATGACCAGCGCTGCAATGGAAACCTCACCACACCATCGCGCACATTCGCCTGGTTGAGTTCCCCTTCCGCTATGCCGTACTCGTATCCTTTAATGACCTGATATCGGAGAGGCAGCCGGTCATAGGGGATCTGAAAGCGGCCGTTGACATATGAAAAACGCCGCCGTTGAAAGCGCACGTCACCTTCTCTTGCTTCTTCCTCCAGGGCTTCGGGGTGACCGACTGGGACCGTCTCCCGGCCCTGAGCATCGATGAGTCGGATGCGGGCAGCTGTCTCTCGCCCTGACTCATCCAGTACTCGGCACAGGGTTGTTCCGCTTTCCTGAGCGCCAACAAGTCGTGCCGGCGGCAGGATGGAAGACACATAACATCCCGTGCTCCCGGTAGTAAGAGACCGCAAAAAATCCCGCCGATTAAACCGCATGATTACTTCCTAACGGATGATTGCACAAAGCAGGTGTCAATAGTACGCAATCGACAGCGATTTGCAAGGGGTCAACTCCGCTGTGTTGAAGCTATAGATGGCCTCGTTGTTGCGGAAGTCCGACGGCTGCAACACCTTTTCATGGGTCCTTTCCCCTGACGGCGTTTGAAATCGATAGGTCACGTGGATTGGCCCGCGAATCTTGGACGCATCTCTTACCTTGAAGTAGCGCGGGTTGAGCAGAAAAGCCCGCTTCCACTCCCTACCGAAGAACTCAAAGAACACGGGCCAGCAGGGTTGCGAGCACCTTGATACCCCCACCATCTTTGCCCTCTGCTTTATGTACGGTCGAACCCCCAAACTCTGGCTGCATTGCGACCGAGAATTTTTTCCCGATCCTCTCGAGTGAAGTAGGGAATCTCGTTGCGGATCAGGGTCAGCTCTTCTCGCAGAGAAGGGCGTCCGGCCTGGGCCCGTGTCGCACCGGGAAATCCCGTTCCCCACAAGAGGCGGTCAGGGCCGAAGGCGTCGTACACGCGCTTGACCCACGGAAAGGTATCCCTATAGGGATACTCTTTTGATGGCGAGATGATGCTCAGCTCAGACACCTTCACCCACACGTTGGGGTAACGTGCAAGCGCGAGCAGCTTCTTGAACTCGACCGCCGCATTCTCGGCCCTCAGATCGATTCGAGCCAGATGGTCGATAACCACTGAGACCTCTGGGAAGCGCTTCACCATGTCTTCAAGCTTGGGGAGTTGATCGGTTGCGATGAAAAAGTTGAAGACAGCCCCTAGTTCCTGAGCCTTCTTCCAGAGTGGATAGCTCGACTTGGCGTTCAGCCACTCGTCCTTCCCTCGGTAATAGATGGGGCTAAAGCGCATGCCGGAAAGCCCCTGCTCGCGGACCCAGTAATCAAGTTTTTGCGCAACTTGGGGATCGGTGGGATCGATCAGCCCTTGAGCACGAAAGCGTCTGGGTTGGCTCTTTAAGCAGTGGACCACATACCGGTTATCCCAGCCATGATAGATCACCTGCACCAGTACGGCGTAAGTGATCCCGAATTGATCCATTTCCTCCAAGAGCATCTTCATCGTCCCGGCGATTTCGGGCGGCTTGAAATTGCGTTCGTAGGGATGAGCGAAAGGGAAGCGAACAGGATCGTCGCTCCAAACGTGCATGTGGGTGTCAACGATCGGCGCCCTCTGTGCAGCGGTGTTCTCCGCCTTAGAGACCAGAGCCAACACCGCCGGTGCCGCACTAAGAGAGACAGTCGAGCCGGCCAATATCGTCAGAAAATCACGGCGGCTCGCTAGTTCCGATGCGGAAACCCTCTTTTTCGGCATTTGTCTCATTTGGAATTGACACTCTTGAGGATGCGGATTAGACACCCCGTCCTTGTAGGACCTCTTCCAGCAGCGGATACGCGAGTCGGCCGTGCCAGCGATGTGCGCCGTCAAAACGATCCACCCGGAGCTGATTCTCCGCCCCCAGGGCGTGGTAGGCTCGGCGAATGCGGGTGAGGGCGGTTTCGGCCCACTCAGGAGAGATTAGAGGATCCTGATTTCCCACCTCCCACAGACACGGGCGGGGCGCGATCAGCGAAGCAATCTCCGGCACGTCACCATATTCCAGAAGCCCCGGAATCACCTGGGCTCCACAACTGTAGCGTGTCATTATCCGCTCCTGCATCACATTTAGCGCCCCGGAAATAATCGCGACCCGAATCCGCTCTTCAAGAGCTGCGGCCAGCATAGTCATCCGCCCCCCGTAAGACAGTCCCACACACCCCAGTCGCTGCGGATCGACCGAGTCCCGACGACTCAGAAACTCTACCGACCAGAGCACATCCCGCAGATTCTCAGCCATAAGCAGCTTGCCGATCAATTGCAGGCGCACGAAAGTGACGGCACAGACGTCCTCCCCTTTGTAGGCACTCCTGTTATCCAGAAGCCGACCGAAGGGAGTCAGGCAAGGGGCAGCCACCACATAACCACGGCGCACCAGTTGTCGCCCGTAGTCGTAATTAGATTGTTCGACTGCGGCGACGACGACAGGGCTCTCGTCTCGTCCCACAACGGTGTCGTACCCGTAGGGCCCGTGTCCATGCAGCGCCACCACACCAGACCGAGGATGGGACCCTTTCTCTTTCGGAGTCAGCAAGTAGACCGGCAGCGGCGGATGGCCCTCGGCCACCAGCACAAATTGGTCGCGGCGGTGATCATCCAGCTCGACCGACCGCTCCCGCACAGTACGCCACTGTTGTGGTGGTTGGTGTGGCCCCAGTAGTGAGCGCAGTGTTTTGGCAAACTGCTGCTGCCACCGCCGACACTCTTCGGCTGATTCACCATGAAAACGCAGCCTCAGTGGGGCGTCCTGAGCAAGTTTGCGGATGCGATCGTGGATCGGCGGCGCGTTACTTTGTCTGGCACCAGCTCTCTCTATAGAGCCGACCGCAGCGGTGCAAGCCGCAATCTGCAAAAACCTCCGTCGACTGAAGGACCGACGATTCATAGCAAAGTGAGAACCTCTTGGCAGCAACCTGATGATACGGGCTGCGTGTCCAATTGCAAGCACAAAAGTCCGCGCTGAGGCGCCGCGACTGCGGACATCGGAGATGAGCGCAAGATACGGTGCGCACCGTATCTTGCGCTCATCTCCGATGTCCGCAGTCGCGGCGTCGCGGTCATGGCGGATCAACACCCATACACTGCCGGAAGCGCGACGGAAAACACTCTGCCGTGCTTGCGGAAACCGCAGGGGTAAGTGGGGTTGCGGTCGCCTCGAGAACTGGGTCTAACAAAAGACTTCGGGATTGGCAGATCTGAACAGAGCCGCGACTATGCAGGGCGGAGCTGGGACCCAGGAATCGGGGGCCCCAGCTCCGAAGATTCAGCTTACCAAAGGACTTTCAAGCCGAACTGAATTTGTCTGGCGTCACCGGATGATCGAATTCGCCCGAATCTGGAAGAAAGCACAGTGGTCGTGGGGTTATTGAAGTTCGTGTTGTTGAACAGGTTGAAGAATTCCGCTCGGAACTGCACACGGCTGTCCTCACTCACACCTAGTGGGAAGTCTTTTAGGATAGCCAAGTCAAAATTGACAAAGCCGGGGCCAGCCACAAGACCCTTAGCCGCGTTGCCATAAGTTCCTTCCTCTGGTAGTACCAGCGCGGTCGTATCGAACCATTCGCTGACTTTGGATAGGTTCGAACTGTGGCTCTTGTCCGGATTTCTCAGGGCGACCGGGTGCTGCCCGAATCCCACGCCGTCTAGAGCAATATCGTCCCCGTTGAAGAACTCAAGTGGAGCGCCCGTAGTTGTACGAAAGATGGGCGCGAAGTTCCAGCCTTCTAGGAAATACTTGGCGGCGCCGTCAAAGGTTCGGGTCGCAAAAGGCTCCCAGAGCGCCGACACACTCAAGACAACCCGGCGGTCGAAGCGAGCCAGGCCCTGTTCTGATTCCTTGAGGTGAAACGGATCGGGGCTGTCACCACCAAGATTGAAGGTGGAATTCTGGTCAATAGCCTTAGACCAGGTGAAGGAGCTCAGCAGTGAGAAGCCATTGGAAAGCCGCTTGTTGACCTCGACGTCCATTCCGTGATACCAGGTGTCGAACATGCTGCCGAGCATCAGGTTGTAGTAGGCTCCGTAGACGCCCCTTCCATACAGAACCCGATCGTCCGCATTTTCCAGGGTGGAAACACCGGGAATGAAGACGCCCGGATTCCAGGGATAGAAGGCCAGTCCCTTTCTTCCGATCTTCCCAACGTAATCAATTGAAACCAGCAGATCTCTGGTCACCTGACGCTGCACGCCCAGATTCCAGTGGTAAAAGTAGGTGTTTGACAGAGAGAGATCCGTGTTCAACGGGTTCAAAGGCGTTGTAAAACCACCCTCCTGCGCCGTGGGTTTCACCGGGGGAAGGGGACCTGTGAGGCCCACGTTCGGCGCCCCCAACCGTCCGTTGGAGAAGTTCACGGTGTTGGCAAAAGGCGGGTTGGTCTGTGCCAGAGTATCCGCATTGGAGGTGTCATAGAAGATTCCAAGGCCGCCCCTGATACTGGTTTGACCGTTTCCGGTCACGTCATAGGCAAAGCCCAAGCGAGGCGCGAAGTTGTTCGTGTCCGCCTCCGCGAGTCCTCTCGGCAAGTCAAAGTTGGCAAAGAGATACCCCGGAGGAGCATCGACCGGTGCAGCGGTTGTCTGGGCTCCGCAGCCCACCAGGTCTATGGTCGGCCCAACCACAGTGAGGTCTTCGCGACAGGCATCCAGAGGCAGGACAATAGAACTGAGCGCAAGCTCACGATGGTCGTTCCAGGGCGAAGGAAGCTCATAGCGCAGCCCCAAGGTTAGTGTGAGGCGCGGATTCACTCGCCATTCATCCTGGAAGTAGAAGCTCCAATACCAGGGTTGGATGGTGTCGTTCAGCCGGCGGCCGTAGCCGAGGGTGTTGGACCTCCAGGCGCCCATCAAGAAGTCCAGCACGGCATCACCCGAGCGGCTTCCGTTAAATCGGAAGCTTGGCGGGCTCAGGAAGGCCTGCAGAAACTCCAGTCTGAAAAACTCCAGGCCGTACTTGAAGGTGTGGTCCCCCCGCGTATAACTCATCGACTCGTGAAAATTCATGGCATCCTGATCGAACTCCAACTGGGAAATAGAACGGAGATCGAACCGGCCCGACACTCGAAACTGGGGCGACCCGTAAGGTGTGTAGTTCGGGTAGTCCATCCCCAATTCCTCGGTGGTCCGCCGCTGAATGTTTTCGTCGTCTTGACTCGCAGGGGAGAAGCCGAAGGTGAAGCTATTCATCAACGTGGGCGAGATAACATAGTTGTGAGTGATGCCGAAATTGTGAAACTTCGCGGTGCTGCTAAAGTCTTGCCAGCCCGGGATGTTACCCCTGATCCGGGAGGGCCGCTCTGCCTCGTTGTAGTAATAATGCCAGAACAGGCTGTGGTTTTCGCTGATATTGATATCGTTGCGGATAACCACTAGGTCGGTGTTCGTGGGCTGCGCGCGACTTTGCTGAAAGGACCCATCGGGCTGGTTCGGCAGAGGCAGCGACTGAAGCAGGTTCATGCTCACCGGGTCGAACAGGGAGGTAGGAACCTGATTGCCGGTAAAAGGCTCGTCGGTGAAGGGATCGACAAGTTGCTTGCTGACATTGGAGAAGTCACCCGCCCGTTCCGCAGCCGTGGGAGGTTCGGCTCCAGTGGGGGAAGGCGCGGGACGATCCCTTAGGCCCTCGTAAGAAGCGAAGATGTGAACCTTGTCCCTGACAATGGGTCCTCCCGCGGCAGCACCGAACTGGTTCTGAATCCGCGTGCGTCTCTCAGCCTGGAAGAACTCTCGCGAGTTTAGAACGTGGTTACGATGAAACTCCCAGACGGAACCGTGAAAGTCATTGGTGCCGCTTCGCGTCACGATGCTAACAACAGCTCCCGAGTTCCTGCCTTCCGCCGCAGAAAAGTTGTTGGTCTTGATCCGGAATTCGCGAACCGCATCAGGCGGAGGAGGATTCATGCCGGTGTTCCTGGAAGGGTTGTTGAAATAAGCACCGTTCAGGGTCAGGTAGTTGGAGTTGGCTCTTCCACCGTGAACCGTCAATCGCGGCCCGCTTCGAGAGCCCGTCTGTGCCTGTGGAGCCCTGACCGTGGAGACACCGGTCAGCAGGGCTGAGAGCGCCATCACATTTCGGCCGTTCAGCGGCAGGTCTGTGATTCGCTTGTCGTCCACAAGCGACGAGAGTTCCGCACTGCGGGTATCCACCATAACGGTTCCTCCCCTCACCGTGACGGATTCCGAAATCTCTCCCACCTGAAGCTCGTTATCCACTCGGACCCGCTGGCCAACCGTCAACTCGACATCCGTCTGCTCAAACCGTTTGAAGCCTGCAATCTCGGCGGAAACTGTGTAAAGGCCAGGTGGCAGTGAGGGGAGAGTGTAAAAACCGACGTCATTGGTTATCGTGGTTCTCCTCAATCCCGTTTCCTGGTTCAGGGCCGTCACCGTTGCCCCCGGAATGGCAGCCTCGGTCTCGTCCGTGACCTGGCCGTGGATTTCTCCGGTGACCGTCTGGCCCAAAGTATGGGTTGGAAGAAGAACCAAGAAAACAACCAGTACTAATAAGATTTTGCTGGTTTGATACATGTCATCCTCCGTAAGATCTAGAAAGTTGATACTTGGTCTGAAATTCTCAGTTGTATATTGATGCAAGTACCATGCCCAATGCTGAGTAAAATCTATAACGCTCTATTCTTAAATGATTTATAACCTTCCTGAAGCTCGTAAATAACCGGTTCTGATTCAATTTTCTGGATCTTCTTAACCGCGGATCCAAGATTTTGGATCTGTTCACCAGTTTCGCCGAGGGCCATCGCTTTCCTCTCAAGTGTGAGCCTCAATTGCGGCCTAAGCTTGGCAACTTAAGGTAAGTCCTGGCTAATATACACGACAATATTCGTGAAGAGAAGTAAAATAAATAATCCCTTGGCGCCTTGGCGATGGGCACTTGTGACCAGGACGCCGTACTTACGAAACGAGGCACTAAGGAACTTGAAAAAAGGGACCGGAGCACCAGCGTGAGGATCGTTGCTACGCGTCGCCACTTCGAAGCGTATCAACTCACCGTTGGACTTGGCGAGGCTGCGTCTCTTTGATTAGACCCGCCTCTTCCCATCGTGAGATTGTCCTTCTTAACTCTGCAGCCATTTGAGCGGAGACCGAAAGGAACAGCAGCGGCAAAGAACAGAGTAGATACAGTCTACGGATCATATCTTTTAAAATGTCCCTTCTATATCCAATTGCCGTTGGACATATTCTGCAGATATTTCTTACAACTTCAACTCCGCCAGTTTCTTCCTGAAACCCCGTGTCAAGAACACGAGGTACATAAAGCCGAATCCCATCCACAGCACACCCAAAGTCAGTGAGAAGCCGGAAAGGACGGCATCGGGAGATGGGGTGGAGCAAGGACGAAATGAATGGACGGATTATGTCGATTGGCTCGTGGGTCACGACCATAAATGGCCCCAAACCAAGAGACTTTATTTCAAACCAGGGCATCCGGAGGAATACGGCGGAAAGGCCACCTGGGGGAGCCATGCTGGTGCGTACTCGAGTGTTAGTTTTGGCCATGTGGGATTGGTTCTGAGGAATGTCTATGAAATGCCTGCCAGCGAATTTCTTTGGAAACGGCTTCTTAATCCACTTGGTTTTGGTGGGATCGATTATCATGCGCCGCCGGGAAATGGAATCAAGTGGTTCAGCGCAGGTGGTCTACGCATGACTCCACGCGATTACGCCCGATTTGCCTATTTCCTTTTACGGGATGGTAGGTGGAATCAGACTCAGATTGTGCCCGCTTCTTGGATACAACAATTTAGAACCTCTTTAAACTATCCAAACATCAGATCGAATATAGATGGATACTTTGGCGATCAATATCCGAAAGACATGTTCAGGATCGCTGGTTCTGGAATCAATCTGGCATTTATGATTCCTTCTTTGGATTTGATCGCGCTGCGAACCGGCCGGGTGGATAATTCGATGTGGAATGAGGTTGAACAGAAGTTTCTTGAAAAACTCTTCGCTTCTGTCTCAGATTACAAGACCGAGAAGAGCGATCATCCTTAATCCTGCTTCCTTAGTACCTCGTTTCATAAATACGCTAACGTTTGTGGCGAGCGCGACGGCCTCGGCCACCGCTTCAGAGAAATGACCTTCTGCTATGAGCTGATTTCCCTTCGTCAACCACTCTTGCGCCTGATCGACCTGCAAAGCTCCAAGCGAGACCCGTACTCCCAACACAGTAAACAGCAAAATCAGCTTGACAGCCCTCACTTCGCGTTTGGCCTCATTCTTTTTGTAATTCCCTTTCCCTGTGTGATGGTTAAGAACTGATTGGGTTTGACGCTTACGATTTCTTCAATTTCACCGCCGGGCCACTGGATCTCAAGACGATCCACCACATTTGTCTGTCCTAATCCGAAGTGCAACCGTAAA
The DNA here is from genome assembly GCA_027717865.1 of Acidobacteria bacterium AH-259-O06. Taxonomy (GTDB): domain Bacteria; phylum Acidobacteriota; class UBA6911; order RPQK01; family JADFOI01; genus JALLOL01. The sequence goes on from JALLOM010000070.1 coordinate 8,919, forward strand.
TCGTTTTGCGACATAAAGCTCGAACCCGAGCGCACTTCATTCATTTGTGAGCGCCCACCGGCCACGACCGTGACGCGCCCCCCGATTCCGCTTCGGTTGGCTGCTGTTCCAACTAATTGCACCGATAGAAAGTTGTTCCCATTACCACCACGGTTTTCCAGCAGACTCGGGGAGTCCCACATGTTATTGATGAACAAGTCCACGTCACCGTCGTTGTCATAATCTCCCTTGGCCAAACCTCGGCCGGCAAATTTGGCCATCAACGCTGATCCCGCCTGAGAGGAGACATCCTTAAATCTCTGGTTACCAAGATTGCGGTACAGGATGGGTCGTTGTTTGTATGTCGTGTCAGGCAAATGGGTGTTGACCTCGGGGTAGACATGGCCGTTTACCATGAAAATGTCCGGCCAAGTGTCGTTATCATAGTCCAAAAAGACTACACCCCAGCCCAGAAATTTCGTATGAACCGCAAGCCCTGCAGGGACTGTAAGTTCTGAAAAGGAAAGGTCTCCATTGTTCTTGTATAAGTTCGGGGTATCGTGGCTGAAATTTGTCTTCACCAGGTCCAGCAACCCATCCCCATTGAAGTCTCCCGCTGCCGTGCCCATACCAGCCTGCTCACGCCCGTCTTCACCCAACGCGGTTCCAGACAGGAGACCGATTTCTGCAAATGTTCCGTCTTGATTATTGTGGTAGAGCAGACTGGCCAGGGAATCCACCGCCACGTAAATGTCAGGCCACCCATCCAGGTCTGCGTCCAGCGTGGTAACCGAGAGTGAATAGCTGCCTCCTGAACCAGCAATGCCTGATTTCACCGACACGTCCTTGAATCGACCGTTCCCTTGGTTATGGAACAGCTGATTTGTATCTCCCTTGAGTCCCCGAGGTCCACACAGCACGGGAATACCCATCCAGAGACACGAGCCTGGCTGTGGCGCCGTTTCCAATTCGAAGTCCACGTAGTTGGCGATGAATAAATCCAGCCGTCCGTCAAGATCGTGATCCACAAAGGCACAACCCGTACCCCAGCGTCTTTTGGAGCGCTTGAATCCTGCCTTTTCGCTCACATCAGTGAACGTACCATCTGCGTTATTTCTATAGAGGACGTTCTGCCCCCAATAAGTGACGAAGAGGTCGGTGTCACCATCGTTGTCGTAATCCCCTGTACAGACGCCCTGGCCCCAGCCGGAACGCTTCAGTTGTGCTCTTTCGGTCAGGTCGCTGAAATATCCGTTGCCCTCATTTCGATAAAGGTGGCTGGTAGGACCCTCGGTTTCGGGAAATCCTTCAAGAGTGGTCGCGTTTACGAAGAAGGCATCCAGATCGCCATCGTTGTCATAGTCGAGGAGCGCAACACCACTACCCAGCGTTTCAATAATATGATCCTTGGTTATTTTGCCGCCGCAAACAAATTCCGCAGTAAGACCAGATTCTCCAGCGACGTCTACGAAGCTTACCGAACTCAAGTGGGATGAAAGAACCGCAACGGAAACCGTAGCCAAGAAAGTGCAAATCGTAACCGGAGTATTCATTTTACTGATTGTTGCCCTAACTACAGAAAGACGCTTTGAGCAAGATGCTGCAATAGTAAGCAACGTAGGGGCGGGCCGGTGGCCCGCCCGAACTGTTCTCGCTGCCTGTTTGGTTCGGGTGAGCCACCGGCTCACCCCTACGGAGCCGCCGTCGGGCCCCTGGACAAGCACCGATTGAAGTTACTTGTCAGCCAGTGATCCACACCGATTGGCGATCGGCTGGTGAGTTCCAATTTCCGATAGCTTAACCTCCCGATCGGCTACTGACGTCCACCATGACTTCTGCGATATCGTCTTAGCTAGTTCCCATCCGTAGACTTGTAACTAATTGCAAATAAAGAGGAAAGAGGGCATTTTCAAGCCCCGATTTTGTCATAGTCATTTGATATTCTAATTCTGACAAACGAAAGATACCAAATGACTTACACAAAACCGAGGACTTGAAAAATGCGCAAGAACCGTGAAAATCAACTCCCCATTTCCCCCCTCTGGCCCGATCATCGCTTGGCCCAGGAGCTGAGGGTGATTTCCGAGATCCTGGATGACAATGCCTCGATCTCAGATCTGGTTTTACACGATCTGTGTGACAAAGTCAGCCCGCAAAATGGAGCGCGCGGGATGACGGCTGAGCAGGTGCTACGCTGTGCCATCGTCAAACAGATGCACCAGTTCTCTTACGAAAAGCTGGCTTTTCATCTGAGCGACTCGCAAAGTTTCCGCACCTTTTGTCGCCTTCCCTACGGGTACACTCCCTCGAAAACCGCCCTTCAGGAAAACATTTCGAAGATTCAAGACTCCACTTGGCAGCAGATCAACCGGGTGCTGGTCAGTTGGGCTGATGAGAAAGGTTTGGAAAAAGGGCGTAAGATTCGAGTGGATGCCACCGGAGTCGAAAGCAACATCCGCTATCCGCTCGATAGCCAATTGCTTCACGATTCGATTCGGGTCGTGACCCGCCTTTTAAAACGGCTTAACCAGTATGAGTCCATCTCTTTTGTGGATCATTGCCGACGTGCCAAAAGACGTTGTTTGAACATCCGAAACAGTCGGGGCGAGAAGCGCAAAAAGCATTATCGGGATCTCTTAAAGATCGCTCGCAAGACCTTGGGTTATGGCACCCGGGCACTGGAGCGGGCTCCGCAGTGGCAGAACCCCATCAGCCAGGTCCTGGCCGAAGCGTTGGCCCACGATCTGGATCTGATGGGGCGAGTGATCCAACAAACTCACCGTCGGGTGATCCTGGGCCAGAAGGTCCCGGCCCAAGAAAAGATTGTCTCCATCTTTGAAGAACACACCGACATTATCGAAAAAGGCGCACGCGAGAGCCTCTTTGGCCATAAGCTCTATCTGACCATCGGCAAGTCCTCGCTGATCCTGGACGCCCTTCTGGTGAAAGGCAACCCAGCGGACAGTCAACACGTCGAGCCCCTTCTCGAGCGCCAGTGCCAGCTCTACGGGCGTTACCCTCGCCAAGCGAGTTTCGATGGCGGCTTTGCTTCTCCGCACAATCTGAAATGGGCCCAAGGCAAAGGCGTGCAAGATGTGGCTTTCGCCAAGAAGTGTGGATTAAGCATCCAGAACATGGTTCGCTCCAGCTGGGTGTACAAGCAGCTGCGGCGCTTTCGGGCCGGGATTGAAGGCTGCATCTCGACGGCCAAACGGGTCTTTGGTCTCACCCGCTGTCTGTGGAAAGGTTGGGCTCACTTCCAGCGCTATGTGCACCTGTCTGTGGCCAGCTACAACTTGGTGGTGCTGGCACGACTCCTTCTATAACTTCTCCTTTCTAGCCGACTCACGCCATGGGCAGGGAGACGCGTCGGCGGAACCTGCCTTTCCTGATTCACCAAACGCCTTGTCAAAGCGCGTAGGCAAAAAAGGGTCTTCATCAGAGCAATGTGATAAACTAACTCTTTACTGATCAATTAATTAACGGCTTGAAAACCCCGGTTTCCGGATGGGAACTAACTAGTACACCGTCTCATTAGTCCTGCCCCATAAAAACGGCAAGATAGAATTGTACAATTTATGATTGCAATT
>JALLOM010000071.1 GCA_027717865.1 Acidobacteria bacterium AH-259-O06
CACCTGGTGTCGATGACCAGCCAGACAGAATCGACGCGGGCGCTGCTCCGCCTTATAACCCGCGTAGTACTCTACCTGCAGGTGCTGCGGTGTCTTTGTTTGCTCATTTGTCATCTTTCGCTCCATCCCGGTAATTACTCTTGACACCTCAGGGCAGAAAGTAAAAAGCCATACCCAGAATGACGTAGACCGCCAGAAGCTGCACGCCCTCCATCCAATTCGTTTCTCCGTCCATGGCAACCAGGCTAACGATCCCTACGGCTAGCGCTACTGAGACCACTTCAAACGTAGTAAAAATCAGGTTCATTGGCTGCGCAAAGAGGTAACTGCTGAAGACCAGAACTGGAGCAACAAACAGGGAGATCTGAATACTCGAGCCAATGGCGATGTTCATGGCAAGGTCCATTCGGTTCTTGACTGCCATGAGCACGGCGGTACTGTGCTCGGCTGCATTCCCAATGATCGCAATCAGGATCACTCCAATGAAAACGTCCGTCATACCAAATACTTCGGCTGTGTGTTTGACAGCACCGACCAGAAATTCACTCATAAGCACGACCAACAGGGTAGCGGCCAGCAGTATCGCCAACGATTTTCCTTTGCTCCAAGCAGCAGACCCCAGTGTCTCAGCCCCGGAATGACCGGCTTCAGCAGCGTACAGGTGCTTGTGCGTGTGCAAAGCGAATACCAGACTTAACAGATAAGTGACGAACAACACGATGGCAATTTCCAGACTGAGTTCCTGTTCATGCGCAGCTTCGTTTCCACGAACAATGAAATGAAAAACCGCTGGGACCAGGAGACCGATAGCACTGAGCACCAACAGAGTTGCTCCCATACCGGCGGCGGTCCGATTGAATGTCTGCCTTTGAAATTTCAGTCCGCCTACTAAAACGCTCAGACCAAGAACCAGCAATACGTTTCCAATAATCGATCCGGTGATGGAAGCTTTCACCACCTCGTACAATCCCGCATGGAGCGCCATCAAGGCAATGATCAACTCTGCTGCATTCCCGAACGAGGCGTTAAGCAGAGCGCCCAAGCCAGCGCCCAGTTGGTCAGCCAAATGCTCGGTCGCTCTTCCCATGAGCCCAGCCAGTGGAATAATCGCAAATGCCGAAGCACTGAAGATCCAAACCGGATCGGCGTGGAGGAGTTCCAAAACGATGCTCACCGGTACAAACACAAGCAAGAAATCTAAAGCTTTGATTTCAAATCGACCGAGCTTCATAGTTATGAGGTTATTGTAATCACAGCCAGCCGGCCCTGATTTCCACTCACAGGGAACCGCGCTAGATACTAGCCGCTCATCCCATAAATCCTGCAGTTCCTCAGCCCATCCCGGCTAGCGATTATGGAGATTTCCGTCCTTGGTGTACAATTCCCACCAACAAATATGCCAATGTTATTGAAAATCTGCGGAGTACTTTCTGTTTGCTTTTCTATTGTATGCTTTTCGGTCATCTACGTGAACGCGTGATTTCTGCGCCGGCTAATGAGACGGCCCATTGGGACGTCCGATGGAAGTAGCTTGTTTTGAACTCAAATGAGGTTATGTGTATGAAAAACCGACTTTTAGTTGTTGTTATGCTGGTGATGGGCAGTGCACAGGTGCTGGCCGAGGAAGGGATGTGGCGTCTGGACCAACTGCCGGTCGATGAGATCGCGAAGCGTTACGGGGTAGAGCTCACACCGCAGGATCGCCAACGGCTGCACTGGGCTGTGGTGCGCATCCTGGCGCCGGGCAGCGGCGGCACGGGCACGTTCGCCTCGGCCAACGGATTGATTCTCACCAACCACCATGTAGCGCTGGACTGCATCCGCACCTCCACACTTGCCGAACAGAACAAAGGGAAAGCGGACAATCTGATCGAAAGCGGCTTCACGGCGGCTTCACGGGCAGACGAACTGCCCTGCAAGCGGTTCCGTGTCCAGCTGCAGCGCAGCACAGTCGACGTGACGGCAGAACTGGACACAGTGGTCAAGCCCGACATGGATATCGCTGCCGTTCAGAGGGCTCGCCAGGCCAAACGGAACGATTTGGAGCGAGCCTGCAAGGAGAAGAAAGGCGACAACTTTTCCTGCTCGGTTGTGGCTTTCAACAGTGGTGCGACGTCACTTCTCATCACCTACGAGGATTTCAACGATATTCGTCTCGTTTACGCGCCGGAGAAACAGTTCGGCTACTTTGGTGGAGACGAGATGAACTTCCGATTCCCGCGCTATGTCTCGGATATCTCCGTACTGCGAGCGTACGTGGGGAAAGACGGATCGCACGGTGACTACGATCCGGATCACGTACCCGTGCGCCCCGAACACTACCTGCGCTTGAGTTTCGACGGAGTAAAAGAGGGTGACTTTGCCTTGGTGGCCGGCTTCCCTGGCAACACCAATCGATACCGCATGAGCTTTTCCGCCATTTACAACCTTGAGAAGGGCATTCCCGAGCGGATACAGGATTACAAAACTGAACTGCCTCTCTTGCGCAAGTACGCGGCGATGAAACCCCAAAATCAGATATTACTTCAGGAGCGTATCTTTGGACTGTCCAACACTCTCAAGTACGAGACGGACGTCCTGGCCGCTCTGAAAACAACTAATGTGGTGAGCGAGCGCCTGCAGCGGGAACGCGATTTCGCGGCCTTCCTGGACGAAAACCCAACCCTGGACGAGAAATACGGCGGCGCGCTCGACGCCCAGCGCGCGGTTTACGCCAATGACGTCGAAGCCAACGAAGACCTGGACAACGCGCTCCGCTGGCTGCAGAGATCATCGGTGATCGGCCTCGCGTCAGGCCTGTACGAATTTGCCCAAGAAAGAGCCAAAGAGTCGGATCGGGATCGGGAGCCCCAGTACCAGGAACGTTTCTGGCCGGACATCCGGAAAGCCTTGCTGGATGACGAGCCCGTGATTAGTGAACTTGAAGTGGACCTCCTGGAAATCGCCTTTGAAAAAGCGCTGGCCTTAAAGGGCGAGCAGCGGATCCCGGCCGTGCAGAAACTAGCCGAGCGGCTCGGATCTGAGGCAACGGCTCGTTCCATGGCTGAGGCCATTGTTAATGGTTCCTCCGTCACCGTGAGCGAGACCCGAAAGAAGCTTATTGACAGTTCGCCGGAGGAGTTTGAGAAATCGAGTGACGCAGCGCTGGTTTTTGCGCGCCATCTGGAGTCCTCGCTCAAGGATCTTCGAAAGCGAGTACGCGTTCTCAATGAAAAGCTGTTCCGCAACCGAACCCAGTTCGCCCGAGGAATGGTGGCTTGGAAAGGCGAGAAGCTTTATCCGGACGCCAACTTCACCCTGCGGGTTACCTACGGAAAAGTTGCGGGTTACACGGACAAACAGGGACAGAAGGTCCCCTTTGGGACCCAATTTGGCGGAATGTTTGAGCTAGCCGAAGCCCGCGGAGACACGGGTGACTTTGCACTGCCCAGAAAACTTAAGACCTGGCGCGAGAAGATCGACGAGGCGGACTACGAAAAGTTTGCCGAATTGCCGATGGTATTTGTAAGCACCAACGACATCACCGGCGGAAATTCCGGCAGCGCTTTGCTCAATCGCGACCTCCAGATTGTGGGCCTGATCTTTGATGGAAACGAGGAGTCGATGGGAAGCGACTGGACGTACAGCGAGGTCTCCGGCCGCGCTCTCAGCACGGACATTCGTCTTGCTCTCACCATTGCCCGCGAGGTACACGGCGCGGGCTGGATCGTGGACGAACTTCTTACAGCCGACAAGCCGGTGCCGACGACAGCGATTCGGTAGGCATTAAGATCCTGTTTCCCGCGGGAAGGTACGTGCACACGGGCAGTGCCAGGACCAACATGGAAGCACGAATGCGCCGGCATCTTTCCGGCCACGAACGTCAGGGGATGTGTTCTCTTACCTGTCGTCTTTCACCTCAAGCCGGATTTCCTCGCCACTGCATCGAATCTCCGGCACGTACATGGCATGCCCGAGCACCGGCAGGGCGTGGAATTGACCTGGGACTTCGGCTCGAAGCTGGTAACGGATCTCCCACACTCCCTGGGGAAGCTTGTCGATAAAGAAAGCCACCTTGCGGTCGCGCAGTTCCCGGTAAACCCAGCGGCTGCGACCCGTGTAATCAGCAGAATTTCGGTCCGTAGAGCTAGAGAGGGTTTTCACAGCGTTGCGCTTGAGTTCTTTCGCGTACAGTGGGCCCCCGCTCTTGAGCTGGACGGCTTCCAGGCCAGCCGGCTTTAGATCTTCGAAGACCAGATACTCGTAGTTGTTCTTAGCCTCAATGGTCATCACTACTTCGACGCGATCCCCACTTACGGCCTGTTCTCCATCCTCCAGAGGTTGTTTTTCGTGAACGTACCCGTTAAGCAGTGTTTGCTGGGGAATCAGGTTGTAGTAACGCCGACGCACGAAAATCTCGTTGCCCGATGCTGAAACGGGCTCCTCAAGGCTAAAAAATTTGGCCTGTACGGCAAAGTAGAGGGAAGATCGGCCAGATGTTTTCACGATTCGAATCTGGTTTGCTCCGTTCTGGATCAACTCCGGATCAATCCTGAATTGGCTGGGAGCTCTGAGGACATCCTCTGGTGTAACTCTTCTGCTGGCAATGAGCTGGTCATTCACACGCAGTTCGTACTCGACATCGGTTTCTAACTCCCCGCTCTTGCGCAGGTAGTCATTCAGGGCCAGAATCACGATGGCGGTGTCGCGGGTGTTACTCCACTGGGCTCCGCCGCGGCGGTTTTTGATGAGCCAATTAGTCATGGGCTCGATCAGTTTGTTTTCAGGGTCAATCGTCAGAATGGCCTTAAGGGCAAAAGCCGTGCCTTCTACTCCGCCTTCAGACCAGCGCCAATAGATCCCGTCTTCCCCCCAGTGCGCGGTGGACATGCTTTCTTGATCTAATTGCCTTTGCTCCGGCATCAGCACCGAGCTTTGTGGAGAGCGGTCTATCTTCACTCCATTTTCAAGATTCTGAACCAATATTCCGGCGCGTTCACCATAGCCGTAATGGTGAGCACTCAGTGCCAGCAGCGAGCGTGTATAGGCGTTAAGACGATCGCGGTGGCGCCACAGATTATCAAAGGCCTTCACTTGGAAGCGGCTTGGTGTGCCCGTTCGAATCGATTTGTGAGAGGCGGACAGGGCGTGCAGCATCCAGGCCTGTAAATCGTACATGTTTTCGGCCTCCACAATCTCCCTGTCAAGGTACTCCACGGCCCCTCTGAGTACATCCGGTAGCGCGATGCGGCTGCGTGTCGCTGTGGTTGCCGGCGCAATCCTTTTCATGATCATCGGCATTCGTTTGGGGTCGGAGAAACATAGATCTCAGCTATGTCACGCAGTGCGGTTTGAAAACGTAATAGTTGATCCCGACTAACTCTTCGCAGACCGTAAAGGAACGGTTGGGAGCTTCGCCGCCTCCCATGCTGCTATTCCACCGATTAGGTCGGCGTAATTCTCTTTGTTATGGCGCTCCAAGAGACTAACAGCAATTGAGGAGCGGTAACCACTGGCGCAGTGGACTGCAACCATGCGGTCGCAAGGCACGTCGTCGATTCGCTGTTGTAGCTGGTTTAAAGGAATATGAATGCTCCCCTCAATCCTCTTTTCCAGCCACTCCTTTTCTGTCCTAACATCCAGCACAGCTGGCGGATCTGCTGAGACAAGCTGTTCAGCAAGTGTTGCAGCCTCTATGCGTGTCGCAGTTCGGAACTGTTCGGGTTGGGCCTGAAGAGCTAGTAGGCCACCTTGGAGATAACCTGCCACATAGTCGAAGCCAATGCGACCGAGTCGCACGGCTGCCTCCTCCTCACTTCCCGGCTCAGCGATAATTACGATTACTTTCCCCGGGTCAAGGAGGGTTCCGGCCCAGCTTGCGTAATTGCCCCCAAGTCCAATGTTCGTGCTGCCGGCTAAGTGAGCGCCCGCAAATTGTTCTGGGTTACGCGAGTCAAGAAGTTGAGCTCCCTCCTTCTTCAGTCGAAGCACTTGCTCAAACGAAAGAGGTTTTAAAGTCTTCTGGAGTGTTTTCTCGAGAGTCGGGTGTTCCTTGGAGTTGAGGATGGCATCGTAGGTAAAGTAGGCCGGTGCGTCGGGTTGATCTGCGGTGACAATCTCGACGAATTCTTCTCGGCTCATGGGTTGGAGTGCGTAGTTGTATCGGCGCTGCATCCCAACGGTGGAAACGGTATCTTGGCTCAGGTTTTTGCCACACAAGGAACCTGCCCCGTGCGCCGGATAAACCAGTGTCTCATCAGGAAGAGCCATGAGTTTCCGATGTAGCGAATCGTAAAGCATAGCTCCAAGTTCAGCCGACGACCACCCAAGAGAGGCCCGGAGGTCTGGCCGGCCTACATCGCCGATAAAGAGCGTGTCCCCCGTAAGAACAGCATGCGGATTGTTCTCGCTCTTCTCCAGATCGTACACCACAATCGAAATCGACTCCGGCGAGTGGCCAGGGGTTTCCAGGATCTTAAGACGTACTTTACCCAACTCCAAGATTTCCTGATCCTTCATCGGTGTAAACTCGTATTCTGCCCGGGCCTGAGCCCCCAGATAGATCCTGGCTCCCAAGCGGTCCCTCAACTCAAGATGGCCTGCCACAAAATCGGCGTGAAAGTGGCTGAGAAAGACGTGGCGGATTTGAAGATCGTGGTGCTGGGCGTCTTTCAGGTACAGGTCAACGTCCCGTTGTGGATCAACCACTGCTGCGGTGCTGGTCTGTTTATCTCCGATCAGATATGAAGCGTGTGCGAGGCAGCCGAGGTAATATTGTTTGAGGATCATGGAATGGTTCTACATTGTATCGCTTAAGTCCAAGACCCTGCTACCAAGACCATAAATCCATGTAAGATTGCCTTCAACTCCCTCTAGGCGTCAGATTTAGGGGCAAATCTACTTCCTACGAGATACTCTACGAAATGAAGTGTCCCGAGTTCTGCCCGTAAAGACTGTTGTCTAAAGAGTACGACACAGAACAGCTTTCAGAAGAAAAAAAGGAAGTTCCGGACTACTTGTCTGGTTCATCTTCTATGGCTGAGAGTGTCATTCAGTTGACCAAGCGATTAGTCAGTAGACTTTTCTCACACATCGCGCTAGGCTTAGGCTAGCGACTGAACCAAACTTAAGATGGGAGGTTAACCATGACAGTACGCATAGGTGAAGAAACGCCCGATTTCAGCGCGGAGACGACAGAAGGGATGATCAACTTTCATGAATGGATTGGGGACGGATGGGCGATCCTGTTTTCGCATCCGAAAGATTTCACCCCGGTCTGTACCACCGAGCTCGGCGCAGTGGCCGGTCTCAAGGACGAGTTCGAAAAGCGCAACTGTAAGATCCTGGGCATCAGCGTGGATGGTGTTAGCGATCACCAGGCCTGGTCAAAGGACATCGAGGCATCCCAGGGCCACGCCATAAACTACCCGTTAATCGGGGATCCCGAGCTAAAAGTGGTCAAGCTCTACGACATGTTGCCGGCTGATGCGGGCGACACATGCGAGGGACGAACGGCGGCCGACAACGCCACGGCCCGGTCGGTGTTCGTGATCGGCCCCGACAAGAAGATTAAGGCGACGCTCACGTATCCGATGAGTACCGGCCGCAATTTCGCTGAGATCTTGCGTCTATTGGACTCCTGCCAGCTGACGGCCAAGGAGCAGGTAGCGACGCCGGCCGACTGGAAACAGGGGGAGGACGTGATCATCCTTCCGGCGGTATCCAACGAGGACGCCAAGGCAAAGTACCCAGAAGGCTGGCAGCAGCCGCTGCCCTACCTCCGGATCGTACCTCAGCCGAAGTAGTCAACACCTCGCGAACTGCTGGAAATCTTCCCCTTGCCCATTCCAACGATCACTCATCCTGTGACGTTTCGGGAGGCTTGACTAGGGTTACCTTTGGGAGGAGCCGAGTTGGAACAGCTGGAGCAATTCACAGGACTTATTGTGCTCTTGATTGGAACTGATTGAAATCCTGCAGGATGTTTGCCGAACTCAAACGGCTGGTGCCCACGGAGTGATTTCACCTGCCGTATGTTGGCTAGAATACCCCCAATGCGCTTTGAACTTCCGATATCCGGGCAGGTCAGATCCTGTCTCTCTGATTTGGCAATTCTAATTGCCTTCAACTCCCTGAAGGCTTAACATTTCCAAAAATGTCAGACCGTCTCGAAGAAGCCTTTCTTTACGCCGCCAAGCTGCACTCTGATCAAAAGAGAAAAGGTGCAGACATTCCTTACATCTCGCATCTCATGGCTGTTGCGGCAATAGTCTTGGAGCATGGTGGCAACGAGGAGGAGGCCATTGCTGCTCTTCTTCACGACACCGTTGAAGATCAGGGTGGAAGGACACGCCTTCTTGAGATCCGTAAGCGATTCGGGGATAAAGTAGCCTCCATCGTTGACGGCTGCACCGACTCCTATGCCAAGACAGCCTCAGAAAAGGAGGATTGGGCAAAGCGCAAGAAGGAGTACCTTGCTCACCTCCCCGAGGCTGACGCTTCCACAAGGCTGGTCTCAGCGGCCGACAAGCTCCACAACGTGCGCGCTATTCTCAGAGACTACCGTAAAGAGGGAGAAAAACTCTGGGAGCGTTTCAAGGGAGGCAAGGATGGCACCCTTTCCTATTACACCAGCCTTGTGAAGATCTTTCGAGAAACCGGTCCTCAGGAGTTGGCTGAGGAATTGGGGCGGGTTGTCCGAGAGTTAAAACACTTGATGCGGGAAGCAAACAGGTAGGGAGGCGTCTTTTGTGGCACTCTTTGGAAGAGGCATCTCATCAACCCTGGATGGGCGTTTATCTTAGGGTCTTGGCGGTAATATTTGTATGGACTGCGCTGGTTCATATCGCCAATCTCCTAGGATTTGGGGAAAAGCCATGGGCAGGAGCGATGGCCGATGCCTTGGCTCCATGCGATTGATCCCGAGCAAGGGTTCGACAGCCAGATAGTTAAGGACTTGGAAGTGTACGGCATACCGACGGCGGTTCTGGTGGGTCCCAACGGCAAGATCCTGGCTGCTGGAATTGAAAAGCTCGAGGAACACTTGGAAGCAATGCTTGGCTGTCCCAAGTGAGACTTGAAGCTTCTGCAAGCCCTCGATTTCAGAATCGCGGACGCAAAACTTAGAAGCAATCCGAAGCTCTTAAGGTCAGACCTTCCGAGTTGATCCAGCGCACTGAAAAAAGAGTAAGCAACTAGCCGTCATCAACAATTTCCACCCTCATTGCCTAGTAGGCCGAGCCGCTCCGCGGACCGCGGTCCTCATGGAAGATTTCTCCTTCCGGCTCTGTCCGTAGCGGTTGACTCTGTCGATCATCTCAAGAAGCTTGTTTATGTCCTCGTAGGGTTTCCCGCCGTATTTCGCCCAGTGGACACCGCCTTCTGCATCGATCAACAGGGTGGAGTTGAGGCGCATCTCCTCAAACTCGTCGTAGGACTTGAAGCGCCTTCCGCTTTTCCACTGAGGGTCGGAAAGGAGCACAAACGGGAGCTTGTGTTCTGCTTTCACCTTGGCCAGAAGTTCCGGCTTGTCTGGAGTGACCGCTAGCACAACCGCCTTCTTTTTCTCCAGTTCTTCGGTTTTCTCGGCCAGCTTCGCGAGGCCCGACAAGCACGACTCACAGTCGGCACTGACGGCGAACACCAGAACGAGAGTCTTACCTCGGTAATCGTCGAGCGCTACGCTCTTCCCTTCAGAATCGATGGCCTCTAGCTCGGGGGCAGGATTGGGCTGCCATTCGTTTGGACCGACGGAGGCCAGCTTGCTGGGATCGTAGGTGCGCTGTGTCGCTGGTGAGACGTCCTTCGGAGTAGGATCGAGTCCGGCTTTCTCGGCAGCGGCCTTGGCCCGTTTGAGCCACTTCAACCCAGGGTCGGCTCGCGACCAGACGTGCAGCAGCCGCGAATAGCCGTTCTGAGCCTTGTCGCGCTCTTCCATACCGATGTAGGCCTCGACCAATCCCGCAAGCGCGAAGCCATCGTTGCGGATGGTCTTGAGCGTCTTTTCGAACGCGCGGGCGGCTAGCTCGGGACTGCGGCGGGCGAGGTACTCCCATCCGAGGGCGTTGTAGAGAAAGTGTTGGTCTTTGGGCGGGTCGTTGACACGTTCGCGAAACTTGGCCTCTTCCTCCGCCGCTTCGGTGAGAAGCCGCAGGCCGAGGTGAACCTCGTCCTGGGCAAGGGCGAAGCGTGCGCGTAGCTGGAGAGACTGAAAGTTATACAGCATCTGGTCAATCCGGCTGCTCTTCTCGACCTCGTCCTTGAGTTTCCGGAAATTCTCGAACTCTTCCCGCGCTTTCTTGATGTCTCCGAGATTGAGCTGAGCCAAAGTACGCCCGTGGGTCTTGTGAATCCGTTCCCATAGGTCCTCGTCCCCCCAGGGAGGCGCATCACCGCCGAGCAGTTCCTCCCAGCGCTCGAATTTGATCAGCGCGCGCTGCAAGGAGTGGGCCTCCCGGTACAGAGCAGCGGCACCTGACAGCTCGCGAGCACCGCGCAGAGCCTCTTCTGCCATACCGAGCTGCTCCTGCACGTAGCACAAATAATCCCGGTTGTGGCGATAGTTCCAGGAGGCCGACGGCAGCATGTTGTGTTTGCGCTGGTAGGCTAACTCCGTTCGGTTGGCCGTGTCCTGCGCAATAGCGGCCTCGTGCCACATGCCGAGACCGCTGAAGATGTGGCCAGGCATGTGCAGAGCGTGACCTGAGTCCGTGGCAATCTTTCCCAGGTGGCGAGCGCTGTCGGCCACCACGTTGGCGTCTGGGCCGTCCCAGTTGTGAACGCGGTAGTGGTGAGCCCCGGGGTGGTCGGGGTTGGCTTCGAGGACTTGTTGAAGCACCGTTTCACAGGCGAGGCGGTCCGGAGCGCGGGCATCGTCTGAATATCGGCCACGGCGGGCTCGGCGGTAGCATTCGTGTCCGTAAAAGACGCGGAACTCAACGTCGTCCGGATAGTCGAGCAGGAGCCGTTCGAGCCTCCGCGTGAACTCTCTCTCGCGGAGCGGACGGGTCTTGATACCTTGGGTCAATTCCTCGGGAGTATCCGGCACCGTACGCGCATCCCAGGCTTCGATCCAACGCCGCTCGCGCTCGCTGACCTTGTCCTTGCGCTCGAGGGCCATGTCGAGGAATCGGCGGGCGCGTTTTCCGTATGTCGACATCGAAAGTCCCCAATAGGCCATCGCACAGTCGGGATCGAGATTGAGGACCCATCGAAAGGTTCGTTCGGCCTCGTTGTAGAAATACACATGGAGCAGAGCAACGCCCTGGTTGAACCACTCCTGGGCGTCTGGGTCCGAGGTTGTGATCGGAAAATCCACCTTTCCCAAGCCTTCCATACGCCAGGGCTTAAGGCGGGGTCCTTCGTCAAACGGCTCACCGAGGCGAGAAAGGCCTGGTATGGCCTCTTCACTGCCAAACACTCCTGAAGTCAGACATACCAGAAGAGCAACTTCGCCAAAGGTCCTCAACATCGGCTTTGCCCTTTCTCGTGAAAAATCACGCTTTGCTTTCGGAGCCTATGGCTCCTCCACGGGCTTGTCAAGTGGGCGCGGCCATTCAACAGGGGAACTCATGGTTCCCTACGAACCCCAAGCATAGCCCCAGCCCACCCTGTTCACTGGAAGCTATTTTAGGGGACGTGGTCGAAGTTACGATGTCACCCCCGACGGCCAGCGATTCCTGATGATCAAGCGAGGCGGGCAGACAGAGGAAGTCTCAGCGCCGACACAATTGATCGTCGTGCAAAACTGGTTTGAGAACTTCAGCGGCTGGGGCCGACAGAGTGACTTTGCCCTGCCGTAATGGTGGGTAGGATCGCGCCCGGAACAAAAAATGCCCCAAGGAATAATTGCAGACGAGCCTTCTCGGTGACTTAAGAATTCCTTGAGCCCTCAGCTGACTCTCTGGTTGAGATGGAGAGTCCAACCACACTCTCCAAAGAGAGCAACCAACAGCCCTGAAAAACTCAGCCACCTTAACCTGCATGCATCCGGCGCTAAGGTCTCCTTCCAACATTCCGAAGAGTGTTGGTTTTCAACCCAGCTTCGGTAAAGTCATTGTTAACTCGCCGAAGCAAGCTCACTTTGACTCTTCCCTTTGTTCGTTTCCTTACTATCGAAGCGAACTCCGATAACAAATCTTACGAACTCGGGGTTACAGCAGGTTCAGCTCGCTCCCTTTACCCCTTGGGACAAGTCTTAGTCTATCCTGTGCCCACCTTGAAACAAGAAAAAAGAAAAAAATTTCGCTGCACACCGGATGTGCAAAAATTGGTTTCTGCCAGAAAGCTCAGTTTGATGTTGTTCCGAGAAGACAGCTCACACATTATCCACACCTTTTTGCACACCCCTTGAAAACTCTTTTGTGCTCGGCTTTCACAAGCGGGAATTTGATTGATTTAGTCG
>JALLOM010000072.1 GCA_027717865.1 Acidobacteria bacterium AH-259-O06
CCATCTTCATACACATTGCTGGGAGCTTTTTTCAAGACACTTAAATATTCAGATTCAAGCGATTCACCCAGCCACTCCTCGGCGAGCTGCATTGCCCTTGACGCATGGCGCATCACCTGAACTGTCTCAATCCTTGAGATTTCATCAAAAAACCAACCGCAGCTGGTGTACGTCAACATCACACTTCTCTGCATCTCCAGAAGCCTTAAGACTTTTACTATTTGTTGGTTAGAAAGTTTTCTGACGCGATGTCTGCCCAAAAAGGCCTCCACGCTTTTCCGCGACCGGTCAAGTGTCACCTCGACATAATCATTCCTTGCCTCCCATGGATCCATGAGATGTTTTCCTGCTTCCTCCTCATACAAGGGTATGAGTTTATTCCTTAGACGATCCATAGCCTCTCGCAAGGGCCCTCTCCACGCCTGGGTCCATCCCACATTCTTGCCTGAGTTACAGCCACAGTTGCTTCTCCATCTTTCGACTCCATGAATGCAGCTCCATGATGACTCCTCAAGGATTTCAGCCACGTAGGTGGGGGGATGCTTTTCGAGATACTCTCCATAATTGGTGATATCTCCCAGCCCGTTGGATTCAATAAAACGGAGGCAGTAGGCTAAAGCCATCTCCCCATGCTGACGATGGTGTCCGTATGTTTCACCATCCGTCGCGATGTGAACGAGTTGAGGATCGTCTTGATTTTCTGTAAAAGCACTCACCAATCTCCTTCCGAAGACCTCTCCGTTTTTCAAGAGTCCGCCAAAAGCCACCTCAGAAGCAATCGAACCGTTGTAAAAGAAAAGGCTGATGGTCCTTCCAGATGGAAGGAGACAAAGATAGGTTCGGGTCGGGTCGATCCTCCCACCCTGTACCTCCTGCCACCTGCCGGCCCTGCCAGCTTTCCTCACTCTGCCGGCCTGCCTCGGTGCGAGGATAGTGAACTTGATTCCAAGTTTAGCCAGGACTTCGAGGGATTCAATATCGACGGCAGTCTCCGGGAGCCAGACGCCTTCCGGGTCTCTGCCGAATCTCTTCTGGAAGTCTTTAATTCCCCAGATCACCTGGGTGTACTTATCCTTTCTGTTCGCAAGAGGCATGATCATGTGGTTGTAAACCTGGGCGATTGCTGAGCCATGTCCGGAGAAATCGCCCACACTTAATCGATCCGCCTCTACAACAGCCTGATACACATCTGGCCGATGCTTTTCGAGCCAGGACAGGAGAGTCGGTCCAAAGTTAAAACTGATCTTTGAGTAATTGTTGACGATGTCAATAATCTCATCCTCCGAATCAAGGATCCGGGCGGCCATGTTCGGGGCATAGCATTCAACAGTGATCCTTTCATTCCAGTCGCGATATGGAAAGGCCGCATCCTGGATCTCCACTTCCTCAAACCAGGGGTTCTCTCTTGGAGGCTGATAAAAGTGACCGTGAATGCAAATGTATCTCGTCATCCAGCGTGCGGCCTTCTCCTTTCGGGATTATGCTTCCCGGCTCTGGTCCTCCTCAAGGGGAACCTCCAGCTTCGCTGTTCCTTCACTCTTCAGAAACAGTGCACTGAGAGGAGGTAAAATTAGAGAAAGGGAGTGGGGTCTTCCATGCCAGGACACGGGAGTAGTTTCAACTACTCGAAGGTTTACTCGCCCGCTGCCTCCGTACCGCTTCTCATCGCTGTTCAACATCTGTCTCCAAATACCCTGTCGTGGAACCCCTATTTCGTAATCGTACCTCGGGACTGGAGAAAAATTGTAGACAACAAGAATAATATCGCCAGTACATCTGGCTTTTCTTATAAAGCTTATGACGTTCCTCTCCGAATCGTGAAAGTCGATCCATTCGAAACCGTCTGCGCTGAAATCAAGCTCATGCAGAGCAGGCTCATTTCTATACAGGTGGTTCAGATCTTTGACCCAGGTTTGTACTCCCTGATGACTCGTATGTTGAAGAAGGTGCCATTCTAAGTCGGTATCATGGTTCCACTCGCGCCTCTGTCCAAACTCATTACCCATGAACAGGAGCTTTTTGCCCGGGTGTGCGTACATGTAACCAAAAAGCAGACGCAGATTATCAAATTTTTGCCTCTCATCGCCGCGCATCTTATTAATTAGGGAACCCTTTCCGTAAACGACTTCATCGTGAGATAGCGGAAGCACGAAGTTTTCTGAAAAGGCATACCAGATGCTGAACGTTAGCTGCTTGTGGTGACGTTTTGAGTCCTTTGAATCACTAGAAAAGTAATCCCGAGTATCGTGCATCCAGCCCATATTCCACTTCAGACCAAACCCAAGACCGCCGAGGTTAGCAGGTCTTGAAACCTTGGGCCAAGCTGTGGATTCTTCCGCCACGGTGTGGGTATCCGGATAATTGGCGTAAACGGCTTCGTTGAGCCGGCGCAAGAAAGACACTGCCTCAAGGTTCTCCCTTCCACCATATTCGTTGGGAGTCCATTCTCCCTCCTTTCGGGCATAATCCAGGTACAGCATGGAGGCAACGGCGTCAACCCTGAAACCCTCCACGTGATACTTGTCCAGCCAAAACAGGGCGTTGCTAATGAGAAAGGCTCGAACCTCCTCTTGACCATAGTTGAAGATGCAACTGGTCCACTCCGGGTGGAAACCTTTGCGAGGGTCGGCATATTCGTACAGATGGGTTCCGTCAAAATTGGATAACCCATCCTCATCCGAAGGAAAGTGAGAAGGAACCCAATCCAGGATCACGCCGATACCCTGTTGATGGAGGTAATCTACCAGGTACATGAAATCCTGAGGGGTACCGTATCGGTTGGTGGGGGCAAAGTAGCCAATGGTTTGATAGCCCCAGGAGCCGTAGAAAGGATGTTCCATGACGGGCAGAAACTCCACGTGGGTAAATCCCATCTCTTTCACATACTCTGCCAGAGGACAAGCCATCTCTCGGTAGCTGAGAAAACGGCCATTTTCCTGGCGCACTCTTCGCCAGGAGCCAAGATGAACTTCGTAAAGGGCTATCGGTGCATCGAGTGCATTCTTCTTGGGCTGGTTTTTCATCCACTCTGCGTCACCCCACTGGTAGATCAAATCCCACACCACGGAAGCATTCCTGGGCGGGGGCTCCCAGAAGAAAGCGAAAGGATCTCCCTTATTAACTGTATAGCCGGTGGACTTTGCGACAATGTGATACTTGTAAGGAGCACCCTTTCCAACGCCCGGAACAAAACCTTCCCAAATACCTGAACCCCCTTTTGTTTCGTTTAGAAGGTGTGATTCTGGGTTCCACCTATTAAAGTCGCCGATGACCGACACGCTAGCTGCATTAGGGGCCCACACGGCAAAGTAAGTGCCTTCGAGTTCACCGGCCGTCATCAGGTGGGAACCTAACTTCTCGTACAAGCGAAACTGATTTCCCTCTTTGAACAGGTGGATATCGTGATCCGTGAGCAGGCCGGCGTCATATACTACCGTCTCAGTTTTCTTCGGCATCCCCATGCCCCCTCGCTGGAACAAACGAGTATAGCTTTTCGGCATACTCCTTGAGCATCCGACGGGCTGAAAAGACTGCGGCCGTTGAGCGGATCGCTTCCTTCATAATCCGGACCCATTCTCCAGGAATGCCCTGAGCATCGCGTGCATAGAAGGTTGGAATAATCTGCTCTTCGAGGATCTCATAGACGCCATTAGCAGTGGCGGCATCGTCTCCACCTGGATCCTCCTCAATGGCCCATCCATTCATACCGTTGTAGCCTTCCCACCACCATCCATCGAGTGCACTGCAATTGGGTATTCCATTGAGGGCTGCTTTTTGCCCGCTGGTGCCACTGGCCTCCTGGGGTGGGCGTGGGGTGTTAAGCCAAACGTCCACCCCCTGGACCAAGTGATGCGCGACATGTTTGTCGTATTCTTCAAGGAAAGCCAGGCGTCCCCCGAACTCGGGTGAAGAACAAGCTTCGAAAATCTGCTGCAGCTGCGCTTTCCCTGGTTCGTCGTCGGGATGAGCCTTGCCGGCAAAAATGATCTGAACTGGTTTCCAGGGATCGCGAAGGATGCGTTTCAGGCGTTCCCGATCGCTGAGTATAAGGGTGGCCCGTTTATAAGTCGCGAAACGACGAGCGAACCCGATCGTCAGCGCTTCTGGGTTGAGCAGCACGCCAAATCCTACCATCTGACCGGAAGACACACTCTGCTCCAGCCATCGCCTGCGCGCGCGCTTCCGAATGAAATTGAGCAGCTTCCTTTTCAGCAGAAGATGAGTTTCCCACAACTTCTCATCGGGAATCTCAAAAACCCGCTCCCAAATGGAGGGATCATCATGCTGTTGCAGCCACTCGGCACCAACAAACTGGTCGTAAAGGCGAGCTAATTCGGGTGCAGTCCAGGTTGGTACATGTACACCGTTGGTAATGGAAATAATTGGGACCTCGTCAACTTTCTTGTCAGGCCAGAGAGAATGCCACATTCCTCGCGACACTTCGCCATGTTTTTTACTCACTCCATTTGTTCTGGCGGCCAGTCGGAGAGCGAGGATAGTCATACTGAAGGCCCCCGTATTCGAGTCTTGCCCCAACCCTAAGTACCGCTCGCGGCCAAGGCCCAGCTCGGCCCAAAAACGATGAAAGGATTCCTCCACCATCTGCAAAGGGTACTCATCATGGCCCGCTTTGACGGGAGTATGGGTGGTGAAAACGATCTGATCCAGGACCTTTTCGATGCCGTCCTCGAAGCCGGAACCGGACTGCGCAATTTCCCGTAGGAGTTCGAAGCCGGCAAGAGCAGCATGACCTTCGTTGAGATGGAAAACGGTCGGGGTGTACCCCAGAGCCCGCAAAACACGAACCCCGCCAATCCCCAGCAGAATCTCCTGCTGGAGACGAAAGTAAGGATCTGCCGCGTAAAGCCGCATGGAAAGATCATTGGCCGGCGGATCATTCTCGGGGATGTTCCTGTCCATCAAGTAAATGGGAACACGTCCGACCTGCAACTTCCAGACAGCTACCTTGATTGTTCGCTCCCCCACCGGCACTGAGACCAACAGGCGGCTGCCGTCATCATTGAGTACCGACAAAAGCGGAGTGCGTTCGGGGTTTACGGCTTCATAAAGCGCCTTTTGTCTGCCATCAGCTTCGATTCTTTGGCGGAAGTAACCTTGGGGATAGAAAAACCCGATGGCGACCAAGGGAATTCCAAGGTCGCTGGCTTCTTTGCAGGTGTCCGCTGCCAGAAGACCCAATCCCCCAGAATAGATCGGAATGCAGTTGTGTACTGCAAATTCTGCACAGAAATAGGCTATCGGGCTCTTGTGAAGCTCGCCATGGGACTTTGTAAACCAGTTCAGGGTGGAGGACAAATATTGATCAAAACGGGCTAAAACAGAGTCGCAAAGCTTCAGAAATTGGGAATCCTCTGCAATGAAAGTCAATCTTTCAGGAGAAATCAGATCCAACATATGTACCGGATTGTGATGCGTGTTGCGCCACAGGGTGTAATCCAGCCGTCGAAAAACCTCCCTGGCGTCGGGATTCCAACTCCACCAAAGGTTGTAAGCCAATTCTGCCAGGCGAGCGATTCTGGCGGGGAGCTGAGGGAACTCTGGTATTTCAGTTTTCATGTCGTTAGTCCTCAGTTGGACTACTGGCACAACGCTAATCCGTCAACAATGGCGGCGACCGTAGGTTTCCGTTAAATCTTTCAGACGATCCCGAACATCATCCGTAAGCATCTCGGGCACATACCGCCAGCGCCAGTTTCCCTGCGCTCTGCCAGGCACATTCATGCGCGCCTCACTCCCAAGCCCCAGCAAATCCTGGAGCGGAATGATGGCGATATCGGCCACTGAGGCCACAGCCGCCCGAATGAATGCCCAATGGATTTCATGCCCATTCGTATTCAAATATTGCCTGGCAAACTCCCTCTCCTTCTTGATTTCCTCCTGAGTCGAGGTACTGTCCCTGCTCACCCCACGGGTCCACCACCCGAGTGTCGTGTCATTGTCGTGGGTACCGGTGTACACCACAAGGTCGCGGGAATAATTGTGAGGTAAAAAGCTATTCTGGGAGTGGCCACCAAAAGCGAACTGAAGTATGGCCATACCGGGACAGCCGCAGTGCTTTCGCAGCGCTTCCACTTCTGGCGTAATAAATCCCAGATTTTCAGCTACGATCGGAAGTTCCCCCATCGCCTGCTCCAGTACATCAAACAGCTCAGCACCCGGCCCCTTCAACCATCGGCCATTTGCAGCGCTGGGTTCAGATGCAGGGATCACCCAGCAGGCTTCAAAGCCCCGAAAATGATCCAGCTTAATAATATCGAAACAGGAAAGATTCGCTTCGAATCGATCAATCCACCATTGATAACCTTCGTCGGATAATATGTCCCAGCGATAGAGCGGATTGCCCCATCGCTGCCCAGTCTCACTGAAATAGTCGGGAGGGACACCGGCCACGCAGGTGGGATTGCCTTGTTCGTCGACATCAAAAAATTTAGGATTCACCCAGACGTCTGCGCTGTTATGAGCAATAAAAATCGGAATGTCCCCCATAATCTGCACATTACGCTCACCAGAGTACCGCCTCAGTCCTTGCCACTGTTTGAAAAACTGGTACTGCTGGAACTCAAAGGACTCGGCCTCCTTTTGCAGCTTGCTCTGCCAATGGGAAATCGCCGCGGGCTCTCGTCTGGCAATTCCATGGTCCCATTGGGTCCAAACCTTACCACCAGATGCATCCTTGACCGCCATAAATAGAGCGAAGTCCTCCAACCAGCTCCTGTTTTGTTGGCAAAAGGACTCATAGTCCTCTTTCTGGGACGGGGAACCTTTTCTCAGAAAATTGTCACAGGCTTTATGGAGGAGAGGGAGCTTGAACTTTATCACCTCAGGGTAATCCACCTCGTGAACGGGAAACAAGGGAACCTGCTTTAGATCGGAGCGCCTTAACCAGCCTTCCTCCACCAGTTTTTCGAGACTAATCAGCAGGGGATTGCCGGCAAAGGCAGAAAAGGACTGATAGGGAGAGTTGCCATGCCCGATAGGCCCAATGGGGAGCACCTGCCAGATTTGCTGGCCGGCACTCTGCAGGAAATCGACAAACCGATAGGCCTCAGGCCCAAGGTCTCCAATTCCAAGTCGGCCCGGCAGGGACGTGACATGCAAGAGGATTCCACTACACCTTCCAAATTTCACGGGCTGAGATTCTACGTACTTCCGAAAACCCTTGCAAGCCCGGTCGAAGTCGTCGACCCCCCAAAGACATAGGGTGGTGGCGACACTTTTTTAAGTTCGCAGCTTTTAAGTTCTTGAATTTTCGACGCCTGTGCGTGAATCTTTCAAGGATGCTTACACAACGAGGCACTCCAGGCCAGCCAAGGTTCCAGAGCTGTCTTGTCTTCACCCTGCTGCTGATTGCCGGATTTTCTGGGATTCCTCTCAATGGTAGAGACGTGAGCGCTGCTCTTTCCGAGGTAGAAGGCCACATTCACGCTGAAATGGAGCTCAATCACATACCGGGTGTGTCCCTGGCCATCGTGCAGTCCGACCAGGCGTTCTACACTGGTGGCTTCGGTGTAAAAGATCTGTCCACTGGAGAAGCGATGACCCTCGACACCCCGGTCGAGCTGGCTTCGGTAAGCAAATCCTTTACGGCACTGGCCATCCTACAGCTAGAACAGGAAGGGAGGGTTGAGCTGGAACGAGAGGTTCGCTCCTACCTGCCCGATTTCGTGACCTCCGGTCCCCTCCCCTGGGACCGAGTTGCGGTGCAGCACCTGTTAAAACATACCAGTGGTCTGAGGCGGAAGGCCGACTGGTTGGTTCCCTGCTGCGGCCTGCCGGGAGACCTGGACCTGGGGGTGGCGGTGAGAAAGTTGCGATCGGCCAGCCCCAGACGACCGCCAGGTTCGTCTTTCCAGTATGCAAACAGCAATTACGTGCTGCTGGCAGCGATCGTGGAATCGGTGAGCTCAAAGCCCTTTGTGACGTACATGAGGGAGCACATCTTCAGGCCTCTCAAGATGTCGCGCACAACTCTGGATTTGGAGGAGGCCCGCGCCTGGGGGTTAGCGCCTTTTCACGAGCGCCAGTGGGGAAGGGTTCGCCCCAGTGCCTCGACCTATTCAGGGTGGTATGGAGCTTCCAAAGTCAAATCCACCGCCGCCGATATGGCTCTCTATTTGGCGGCGCTGCTGGATGGTGAAAAAAATTCCATGGGGCGGCTCTTGTCAGCTTCCCAATTGTGCCAGAGCGCGAAGAGTCCGTTTTACGATCTGGGATGGCAAGTCGAAGTGGCAAAGGACTCACTCAACGGAGCTTGCCTTCTCAGGCACAAGGGGATCATCTGGGGTGCAAACAGCGCCGTCATTCTTGTGCCCGATCTTCAGCTTGGCATCGTTGTCCTGCTCAACATCGGTGTCAATCGCGCCGACGAGATTGCGGATGCTGTGCTGGCCTATATCACAGGACGGCCTGCCCTTGCTCCAGTTGGGGTGCTCCCGTCGTCGGTCCCCGACAATTGGGCGATCGGCTTCATCATCGCGGCCGCAGCGACGGTTTTGAGCCTTGGCGTTTATCTGTGCCGCTTAGGGATTCAGCTTCGACGTGGGAAGCGCAGATTCTTTCGTGGAATAGGTGTCCTGATGGCGGCCCGGGCGGTGCTCTTCGCCGCAATGGCCGTCTGTTTGTTCTACCTGGCGCTCGGGGAATCGATGCCGCCCAAGGCCACCCTTCCGACCCCCATTCAGATCGGATTTCCCCTTTTTGCCACCAGTCTGGGACTTCTGTTCCTGGCGATCGCAATCTTCAACCTGGCACCTCGTCAAAAAATTTAACCCGGATTATTCATAAATTGGCCGGCCGGCCGCCCGAACTGTTCTCTTGGCGTGTCTGGCTCGGGCGAGCCGGCGGCTCGCCCCTACCGTCACTTTACACACGGTGCAGGATTCCTGCTGTAGAGCCGTTCGCAAACTCTTGATGGGCTATTCGTACCTCAATGCCTCAATGGGTGAAACCAAGGCCGATTCTAGCCGGTGAAGGGATGCAAGATTTCGTGTATTATTTTGTGTATGGCGACTAAAACAATTTCTCTTGACCTGGAGGCTTACGAGAGACTTCGTTCAATGAAAAAGCCTTCCGAATCATTCTCCGACTTGGTCAAACGTCTGGCTTCAGGACAAAAAACAGTGGGGTCTTTCCGTCGAGCCTGGACTGAAATGGATGCTAGCACCCTTCCTTCCGTCGAAGAGCTGGATAAGCTCGATAGCTATCTCAGAGAAAGACCGGCGTATGTACCTCCTCGACACGTCGTTTCTGATTGACTTGGCCCGAGAGAAGCACCGAGGTGCGGGCCGGGCGACTGGATTCCTGATGGCGGCACTCGAATCAGGAATTCTTTACCTCAGCACCGTCGCGCTGGCGCAGTTTTGCGTGGGCGAACACCTCGCGAAAAGTCAGCGGGCACGGCGCCGTGCCGCCCAATTCCGGGGAGTGGATACTAGCCTTGTGTGCGATTTTACCTTTTGATCAAAATCACGCCGTGGAGTTTGGAAGAATTGCTGCCGAACTCCGAAGCAAAAGCCGTCTTATCCCTGAAAGTGACATCCAGATCGCCGCCTCGGCGATTAGCGAAGGTCTGAGGCTGGTCACGAGAAACCACAAGCATTTTGCTGAGGTCTCGGGTCTGACAATTTCAACCCTTTTGATGGCTGGCCCGTGGGCTTGAAACCGTGACGAGGGGAGGAACCGCACCTAACTGATAGTAGGCAGGATCGTCCCAATGCGCTTTGAACTTCCGATCTCTAAGAACGAGTTGGAATGCAAGCGAAAATTGAGCAGACTACGCCCTGACGACCCTGAAGGGCCGTTAGAGAAGCCTGATAGAAGAAAGCCTGCTTGAAGCTTCGCATCGCTACATCAGTTCATCACAAGGGGCCTACGCCCAAACATCTCTTCAATCACGAACGACCATGATGTCGCTTTCGGACTCCTCCGCCAGGAGGAGTGGGCCGCGTAATCATATAGCGATCCCTTCGGATCAGAGCGGGCACCCGTGCTCGGACAGACCATCTTTCACTACAAAATCATAGACAAGCTCGGTGAAGGAGGCATGGGCGAAGTGTTCCTGGCGCAGGACACTTCACTGGACCGCAAAGTGGCTCTGAAGTTTCTGCCCGACTTCATGCAGGAAGACCTTACTGCCAGAAAGCGGTTTTTGCGGGAAGCCAAATCAGCCTGCTTTTCACAACACCCCACCTAATGAGTTCTCAGGTCGGAAAAGACTTCCAGGTCGGAAAAGACTTCTGTCCCCTATTCGTCCTCCCCTATTCGTCCTCCCCCTATTCGTCCTCCCTCGGAGCGGGCAGCATGGGCGAGGTGTACGAGGCCAGGGACACCAAGCTCGGCCGCGAGGTGGCGATCAAGGTGCTTGGGTGAGACTCAATTTCTCGTCTTGACCATGGCTGGGTGGCTGAACAGCCAGCAGGTTCGGCCGAGTCCTCGATAGTGAGGACCGCAGCCCCCTCAGGGTGCCGTGATCAAGAGGGTATTGGGGACCAGGAGGTCAAATATATCGAAGCTGCCGCCTCCCCGCGGCTGACACCCCATGGATCCTCCTGGTCCTCCCTTCGCTGATCTCCCGTGGATCGAGAACTGGTCCAGGAAGAAGACGCTCGTGTTCCCAGGGGCCGGGGGAAACGGTTCGTTCGGTACGCCGGTCAACTGGAGTGTGATGTCTGCATTTTGCAACCGGATGTCCTTGAATTGGATAACGATGTTTCCGGGCCCCGCCTCGATCAACCAGTCGTCATCTCCGACGAAGATGGAGTTGATCTGTCCGGTCAACAGCTCCGTGCAGGTTGCGAACACCTCATCCCACGTTTCGTCCAGGTTCAGGTCTAAGGGATCTAAGGGACGTTTCATTTCGACGTCCTGGTCACTCCTCAGCGTGTTGCCCTTGGAGTTCAGAGTGACGTCCACGACTCCGTCATGGACATCGAACACGAAGGCCCCGGCTAGGCTGGCACTGTACACGGTTGAAGTGCCGTCGCCACAAATGTTCTCCTCAGAAGAGACTGAGTCATCGCAGTCCATTCGATTATCGAAATCGGGGCACGTCGTGCATCTCTGATGAACCTTGAACCAGGTGTCCCCGTCGCGATCGCAGAACCCCTCTGGATTACAGATGCCTTGCGCTTGCACTGGACTACCGGCTAACGCAAGAACCAGACCCAGCACCAGAAAAATTAAGCCGATTCTTGTCCGTTCCATCTCGTTGCCTCCGTTCAAAACCTAGCCAGGCTACTCCCGAAGCGCTGGCGAGGATGAGTGAATCTTTTCTTATGGTTCATTTCTCCTTGTCTCGTTGGCGGCAGGGGGTTTAGGTACACCTAGCCGCTGTTTGTCGTAATGGAATCCATGCCCTGTCATTTAGGTTTTCTGATCACTATGGGTACAGCTCTACTCTAATGGCGCCAGAACTGGCAAGAGGTAAAGTAGGACATGCCTCCCGTGTCTGACCTTGTCATGGTTTGTCATACCCTGTGTTGATCTTTTTCGCCCGGTCGGCTAGAATTGCCGCATAAAGAACCTCCATTTGGCCGTTTAAACAAAGAAGCCTTATGGGCAAGTTGCAACAGGAACAAGAAAAGTCTCCCCCCGCCCGTGATGGCGGCGAGCGACTAGATTCCTGGAAGAAAATCGCCGTCTATCTCGACCGCGACGTCAGAACCGTACATCGCTGGGAGAAGAAGGAAGGCTTGCCCGTTCACCGGCACGTCCACGACAGCCTCGCCACTGTCTATGCCTACCGCTCGGAGATCGACACCTGGCTGGCAAACCGGCGCCCTGAGTTGGAAAAAGACGGCCTGCCTCACTGGTTTACGCCTTTGCGGGAAAACAAGAAGACGCTTGGTGGGATCACCATCGGGACACTACTGGTTCTGCTGATAGGGCTGGTGTGGTGGACAACGCCCGATTTGTTTGCTCCCAATAAGCCAGCGCCGAGCCCCCTCAGGAAGTTTGTGATCAGCCCTCCATCGAGCGCACCTCTGAGGTTCCGCGGCGGGCCACCTATTAACCTGGCGATCTCACCTGACGGAAGGCGCATCGTTTATATCGCTCGGCGGGACGGCACGACGCAACTTTACGTGCGTCCCCTGGACGACTTCGTGGCTAGGCCAATCCCTGGCACCGAGGGCACACAGGCGTGTCCCTTCTTCTCGCCTGATGGCGAGTGGGTGGGATTTTTTGCCGACGGCAAACTAAAGAAGGTTTCTCTCAGGGGAGGGCCACCCATCACCCTTTGCGACGCCGCCGGGTCTTGGTGGCTTGCGGGCAGTTGGAGTCCTCAGAACGAGATTGTCTTCTCGGCTGGCCTTAAACGCGGGGATGTGGGTGTCTACCGTGTCTCGGC
>JALLOM010000073.1 GCA_027717865.1 Acidobacteria bacterium AH-259-O06
GGCTGTTAACTCGCTTCGGCAGGTTTTCACAAAGAATCTGTTAAATGCAAAAGAGGTATTTTCTGTGAAAAAAGCCACTTTGCTGGCGTTGGCTTTTTCAACAGCGACTATTGTCAACGCTCAAAATCCACCGGAATTCGGTGGCAGGGTTGATTTGGGTGTAATTGAACACCCTGAAATCGTTGAAGCCTCGGGTCTCGTTGATAGCCGGAAAAATGAGCATGTGCTTTGGACACACAATGATAGGTTGCGTGAGAATGCACTATTCGCATTGAACACTTCCGGAAAACATCTCGGAACATATTGGATCGATGGTATCGAAAATGTGGACTGGGAGGGTCTCGCAATCGGTCCCGGGCCTGAGCCGGGCGTCGATTATCTTTACATCGGAGAAATTGGAAATAACCGTGCGCCGAGAGACGATATCATGTACATCTACCGCATTCCCGAGCCTGTGGTGGACTTTAAGCAGTCTCCGGTCGAGATTACACTTTTTGACGTGGATACCATTGCTTACCAGTACCCGGACGGTAGTCGCGACGCAGAAACACTGCTGTTGGACCCGTTGAGCAAAGATTTGTATATCGTTTCAAAGCGAAGAAATGATACTGGGCTATATCGCGCGGCCTTACCCACAAGCAACCAATCAAGTCATTACCCTCGAGCAGGTGGCCACCTTAAATCTGGATCTGATTGTCGGGGGTGATATCTCTCCATCGGGATTGGAGATTCTGCTGAAAAATTACACAGCGATGTATTACTGGAGTCGAACGCCGGGTCAAAATCTATGGGAAGCAATTAGCGATGAGCCTGTGACCGTTGCGTATATCCCAGAGGTTCAGGGTGAAGCGGTTGGCTGGGCGTCGGACGGTACGGGATACTATACAGTGAGTGAGGAACTGTTTGCTCTTGCCGCGCACCTTTTCTTTTATCCTCGTATCAACCCGAGCGGGGTTGTCATAACCGAGATCATGCGAAACCCGCTGGTAGTGGATGATACCCAGGGGGAATGGTTTGAAATCTATAACAACAGTTCAGAAGACGTCGACTTGGACGGATGGACGATTCGAGACGAGGGTGGAGATTTCCATACGATTACTCAATCCCTGGAGCTGTCTCCGGGAGCATTTCTTGTGCTTGGAAACAATGCAGATTCGGCAACCAACGGAGGCCTTGCGGTCGATTATCAGTACGACAATTTTGTGTTGGACAATTCGGATGATGAAATCCTGATCATTTCTTCTTTCGGAGAAGTGGTTGACACCGTTTCGTACGATAGCGGTGCTACTTTTCCAGATCCGGAAGGAGCCTCAATGGCCCTGCTGGATGCAAATATGGATAATGCTTTTGGTCTGAACTGGAGAGCCGCCACTCGGATATATGGTGACGGAGACAAGGGAACTCCTGGGGCGTCAAACTCCGGACCGATTCCAGCCGTAACCATCAACGAAATTCAATATACAACTGATCCGTCTGGTCAGTCCCCACTCCGTGGGCAAAGAGTGACGATTTCGGGCGTTGTATCGGTGGAATCATTTGGGGTGGGAAATCGTCTCTTTTTCGTTCAAGATGCCGTCGGAATGTGGTCCGGTATTATGGTGTATGGGGCGGCTGCGGAGAAGGGAGATCGTGTGACGTTTACCGGAACCGTAGAGGAGGGCGGAGGCGGATCGACGATAGTCATAGACCTTTCTGATTTCCAAGTCGTGGAAAACAATGTGCCGGCGATGGATCCAATTCCGGTCACGACTGGGGAAATCAGTACCGGGGGACCCAACGCGGAAGCCTACGAGAGTGTCCTGGTTAGGGTAAAGGGTATTTGTGATAACGATAATTTGGGTTTTAGGGAATGGTCAATTAATGATGGCACGGGCTCAACCAGGGTATATCATGCACTGGTTGGAGATTTTACCCCTGTTTTGGGCAATGAGTATGAAGTTACCGGCATCCAGTTTTATAGCGATGACAATTTTATGGTTTTTCCGCGAGACGAAAGCGACATTACCGGTCCCCTACCCACTTCCGGCCAATTAAATTTCCCAACTTTAATTCGAGGAGGCGGGTCTTCGTCACAGGTGGTGGTGGGCGCGGGCGACACTGCCCTCTCGATCGACTCCACCTTCAGCGCTCCCGATGGATCTCTGATACAAACTCAATCCATTGAGGTCCCGGCCAACGGAACCTCCTCTATTCACTTCGAAGGGGTAGATCTAGAGTTCGGAAGTCTCAATCTTAGCATCGAGCCGCAAGATGGACACGTCATCGCCTCCGAGGTCATTTCCCTGGCAGGGACTCCGCCTTTGGGCGTCGCCCCTGCACCTCTGTGCGATAAACCAGAGTACCTGGTCGTTCAGAGCAGCGACAATCGGACTGCCGGGGCCTTTTCGAACCCCTCCAGTCCCACTACCGCTAGCTGTGGCTGGTCGGTTTACGACGAGGCTGGGAGCAATGTTGGGGGAGGCAGTTTCGACGTACCACCTTTGGGGCAAGTTCAGTTCTTCCCGGACGAGAGGGTCAACTTACCTGAAGACTTTTTGGGTTCCTTTAAGGGCGACTGTACTGAACCGGTTCACGTCTTTTCACTATTCCTGAGAATAAGCGACAGTTCCCTGGCCTCAAACGCTGTCGGCTGCGGAGAGTAATAATCGAATCGGGGGCCTGCAAAGGCTGCTGTGATTCCAGTTCGGGCCTGGAAAAAGTCTGCGGCGGCTTCCAACATGACAAACCGTTGATCATCGGACGCAACATCGTAACCGCGGGGATTGACAAACAGGCCACGAAACAGTTGTTGTGGTTTTCCCGCACGAGACGTCCCACTCGCTGCGACCGGAAAATAGTCACCTCCCGTGAATAGGACTTCGGGGGTCCGCCTGAACGCCGACTGAAGAGGGGAGCTTTATGCCGGTTTGGCGTGCTGCACGCTTATGCCGTTTACGTTCTCGTTACGGCCGGCAACACGCACGTCAACACCCTTCAGCTGTTCAGCCACGTAGTCAGCGCACTCACCTACGGTCTTGAACGGACTGTGGGAATGCAGCTCGAGATCAAAACTCAGATCCGCCGGTCCGAAAAGGATCCAGTCCACCGCGGGCTTGACGAGATTCCTGACGTTGAGCGCTGCCCGAAGGCTCTCGATCTGCAAACACAGGATCGCGTTGGCGTTCCACCACTGGGCGTATTCAAGGCGATCCGGACGTTCCTTTTTTTTGAATCCCACTACTGAACCCCAGCTCCTTCGGCCGAGAGGAGGGAAGTAAAAGGCGTTGATGGCCTCCCTCACCGTCTGTTCATCCTCGACCAGCGGCACTACGATCGCCAGCGGGCCGAGGTCCGCGTAGTTACCCAGCAGAAAGGCCTGTCGGGGATGCTTGATGCGGAGTCTAACGCCGACTCCGAGTTCTTCCGCTATGGTACAGAAATTGAGTAGTTCCCGTTCGTTCAGGGGCGCGTGCTGACCGTCCGCGTGGAAGAGGTCTACGGGGCCACGCTTCAGAATTTCTTGGAGTCGGCTCCGATCGGAGTTGGTGGGCGCTGAAGCGATTCGGATCGGTTGGCGTGCGTGGACTCTCTGCTTCAGCGACCCGGACTGTACGACCGCCCTGGGTTGGCCCGAGGCGGAAAGGGCTCCCGCTCCGACTCCCAGCACAGTCATGGTGAAATGTCGTCGGTTCATCATCTTGTTTCTCCTCCGGGACCTTTGTGGTCTCTCCGAGGCTACCAGTACTTGAGCCTCTTAATGCCGGGAACGAACCTCAAGTTCAACACGGGCGGGGCGACGCCGAGAATGACGGCGATGACCACCCCAGAGGACGTGGATGCCCAGGTGAGGGACGCTTGGGAGCAAGTCGGGCGGCTAGGTCTGATCCTGGGGCCTGGCTGTGTCGCCAACTTGAAGGCACCGGAGAAAAACGTCCTCCAACTTCGCAAAAGCGTGGAATTGACGGCGAACCTCTGACCTGAAACAAAAGTTTCTTCCTGAATGATCCAGTCCTGCTGGTGGCGCAACTAGCCCGGATTATGCAAACCACAGACGTGAGACGAATGAGCATCAGTGCTACGTTTCAGCCGAGGTCGGGAGCTTCTTCAAATTTGACTGTACATCCGTATTTCTTCTCTGATAACTGATCAACTCGGATCACAGTCCCAACCACCTCAAATGGAGTTTCTGAGTCCTCCAGCTGCATGCGAATTCTTACGATTTCAGTAATGTCCGGGCAAATATCCGTCTCGAAATAAGCGCCATAAGCACTAATATTCTTAACGGTGACTTCCCTGTCGAAAGTGACTGTTCCTTCAAGTTGTACCGCAATCCGCTTTGGCGCCCTTCTCTCAGTCTCGTCCATGATCCTGCTTCTCTAATCTTACTCTGGATCTGATCATTTTATCCAGCTGTTTGTGTTCCAGGGATGTTTTAACTTTATCTACCAATCTGGCAGGTGAGTTAGGATTTGGATTCCGATCAGTTTCCTAATGTTATCCTCAGTCGCCTCCTCGGGAATCTTGAAAGTTACGTCCCTCGCCTTGTCACCCTTGTGCCAGAATCCTAGTATCCAAATTCCACCATTGATTCGGATAATCATTCGTACTGACAGTTCATGGGAAAGATTGAGATTCTTAATCGTTTCCTCTGCCAGTCTCTGCAATCGCTTCCGCTCGGTACGATAACTGTGCATTATAAATCGAAAGTCGGACCCCTAATTTCCTCCACTTGGCCCCTTCTCTGTTCGCCCGTTACTGCCCAGGAGGCGGGTTGTCACTGTTCCAGGATTGTTTCCTTTACCTAACAGGCTGTCTCTCATTTTTGGGGAAATCCCTTTTCCCGGCTGATTGTATTTTGGCTTGGAAAACCGATCAACCCCACTTTTGCTTAAAATCCTCCTAAAAATTTTTCTTGAAGCTTCAGCCGTTACGTTCCATCTCCGCTCCCGTGGATGTACATGGTTCCCGCCAGGCGTAGCCGGATGGAGCAGGATTCCTACCCTTGTCGGTTTTTGTTTCTGGGCTAGAGAAGAGTAAGGGAAAAGGAAAATGCGGCTCCCGGCCACACATCGGGGAAGTGGTCGGATGAAATCTGACGGGAACCGCATTGACTAATACAGTACACGAGAGGGTTCACTCAACACCAGCAGATTAGAACTGCACCTGAAAGAACAAAGTGAGGCGAGATGCATTTTTCTCTTGCAGAAACTGGCGGAAAAAGAAAAACTCAGTGTGTCTTTTCTAGTTAGGAAGGCAGCAGCAGAATATTTGTCTTCTAACATTAACCCAGGTGGAAATAAACGCCTGAAGCTGCTATCGAGAATGTATTAATATGTGAGGAGTTGGTTCTTGTTTCTATTGGTCGTGGGTCTGTTATGTTGGGTGTGCGGTCAAAGCCACGGCGACGGCCTGGTCGCGCGACGACTGTGGCGGTTTTATCACATATATGGGACGGGTTTGGCGATCTCAGCGTCAGCAGCCTGTGAGAGCGTCAACTGGGATAAGTTATTGGCAAAGGAGTCTATGTGAGCGTACTTCGAACACAGACAGCCTTTGGCGTCAGTACGTTCGGGCTTCTGGCCGCTTTGTCCCTGCTGCCCATTCCAGCTCTCAAATCTGCTGAAGCAGGGGCGCTCATCACCTATGACGAAGATGGAAACGAGCGCTGGAGAGCCAAATGGAATTTGCAACAAATCACCTTAAATGGGCAGCCGATGGTGAGTTTTACAGAGACTGGCGAAGGCCGCTATAGTCCCTTTAAGCACCCTGTCCGCTGGAAGCTGGAGTCGCTGTGGAGATATGAGAATCGGTTTTGTCCCCACAGCTATGAAAAGAAGTTCACCGATTTAGAGGGCAACCTTTTGGTTACCGAGCGATTCAGTCTCGATTGGGACAAAAATATTGCCCAATTTGAACGGATCGACCATGTTGGAAATCACCGTACTGAAGAAGTGTTGAAGGTACCGCTGGACACGCTGACTACGGATGGAATCGCCACAGCTCTCCGGGCGCTTCCTTATGATTCTCCGAGGCCCTTGACAGTCCATCTGCTGACCAACGCACCAGAACTTTACAAGGTCACTTTTAAGATTGAAGGACGTGAGAAGGTCAAAACACCGGCAGGAGATTTCGATTGCTACAAGGTCAAGATGGACATTGACTTGGGCTTTTTAGATCTGTTTAAGGTTCTTGTTCCTGATACCTATTTCTGGTTTACGGTTGCCCCACCCCATTTTTGGGTCCGCTATGAGGGACTGGAAAGCGGACGCGGCAGCCCTAAGGTCGTTAGGGTTTTGACCGATCGACGCGACCGAAGCTAAATGACTTATCCTTCGTTTCGATTCTGTTGTTAGTCCAGCCTAGCTGATTTGCCGTAACCCGCGGAGGCTCCTCCCGGTATTCCTGCCTGCTGAAAGGGTACCACGCTCAACCTCCGGGGTTTACTGGAGTGTCTTCCCAAAGTCTAAGAAACTCCGCAGCCTTCTCAGACGTGTGCAGATAGGCGAAGCGCGCGACCTGGTGTCCTACTTCCTTCACCCTCTTCTCGAGTTCGGGATCTTTGAGGTTCCCCGACTCATCAAATACCTTCCGTACTTCTGGGATCGACACTTGTTCCGGGATCACCCAAGCGTGAAGCGTTCGACCGATAGTTCGCAAGCTGTTTAAAGCATTGGCAGCACCCATCCGTCCCCCGGCCACACCGACAAGACCGATCATCTTGCCCTCTATCTCGTCAAAACCCATCAGATCTAGAGCGTTCTTCAATACGCCGCTCAAGCTCCCATGATATTCTGGGGTTGCTAAAATCAGCCCATGCGCCGACTTTACCCCTTTGCGCAGCCTAAATACATCCTCAGGATAGCTGCTTTCATCCTCTCTCCCGTCAAAAAAGGCAAGATGGTAATCTCTCAGGTCGATTAGTTGCGTCCGGGCACCGACTTGCTGAGCGCCCCGCAGCGCGATCATCACAGCCATGCGGGTGTAGCTAGGGTCTCTCATGCTGCCACAGATACCGACCACCAGAATTTGTTTTTCGTCATCCTGCCGTGCCTTTTGATGTTTTGGACTTCGCATATCCATACCGCGTGTCTTCCGCCTTGTAGACCACACCCATGACTTCCAGTTGGTAGCGGAAGTGCCTGGATCAGATGCTAAAGCTTCGCAAGCTCAAGCGCAATGTCAAGTGGTGATACCTGACACTGTCATGGATGAGTTTAACTTTTAGCATTCAATCTTCCTCCTCGCTGTCCAGCGCTTCCAAGATCGGGCACTCGTTGGACCGCGTCCGCTGCATGACGCCGCCAGTCCGACAAGTTACGACGTGCTCGTGCCATACCACAGGGTGACGCCGAGCTGTCGGAGCGATTAGTCTTGTGCTCAATAAAGCCGACGCGCGAGCTCGCAAATTGGCCTTAGAGGGCCCCGCTTTGGGGTGGCTTTGGGAGGTCATTGTAAGTTTCAATAGGCGAAGCAGAGGGGATGGTGCAAAATATTTCGGTGACCATCGTCACTGTGGGATTTTTCGAAAAGCGCCAAAATATCTGCGATAAAATGGCACGTAGGTGGATGGGTAACGTATAGTCTTGTCAGCGGAGGTGCACGATTTGTTTTTGGGTTTGGCGTGTCTCTTGAACCGGAAAGGGACTGATGGATAGACAGAACAGAAGAGTTAGCCGTCGCTACTCAGTATCCATTCCATGCAAGTTTAACGGTCCTGACAAGCAATACCAGGGGCGTTTGAAGAATCTTTCGATCGACGGAGCGTTCGTCGAGGCGGACGAGTGTCCAGCTGTAGGTGCATTAGGAAATCTTTCATTTCAGAGTAGTAAACGTCAGCAGTTGAAAATAGCTGTCCGGGTCGTTCACAAAAGTAGGTTGTCGGGAAGATCGGATGAAATCGAGGGATTCGGACTCTACTTCGTCGATTTCCATGACGGAAGCCTGGCGCGTCTTGAAGAGCTGTTGAGAAAGCTCGCCGCTTCGCAGGGGAGTGAGACATAGCAGAGCGCTTGATCCTTGATCGCCACCACCAAGTCGCCCTCCTGATCGCTAAATGTTTTCACCAATTTAGGGAACCTCTACCATGGGAGGATCGAAATGCAATGGTCTGGCCAACAGAATAGTTGAGGCTATTCGATCACGAGATGAGTGTCGGTGGACTCGACCCCGTCAATGTTTTGAATCTCGGCCAACACTGTGTCCGCCAGTACTTCTTCGCTTGGCACATCTACAAGCGTAAAGACATCTGGGCGGCCCCAGCAAGCGTTGGCGCTCTTGACACCCTCAATTTGTCGAACTTTGTCTACCACGTGCCGCGCCTTCCCCGCCCGCACATTGACAAGCACGTAAGCTTTCATAGAAGACTCCAGGTGAAACCGGATTTGGGTTTCCTATTCCGGTTGCTGAAGGGTCAGCTTTGGGGACACGAACTCTCGGATTCGATCTTGCTCCTCCGGTTTCAATCCCATGAACTGCAACGCAATCGAATTGAAGGATTTCCCGTCTCTTTCAACCTGTTCCGATCGAACGACCTTTCCAGCGGTGCCTACCTCTTTTGAGTGGGACAACTGAAGCTTCAACTCTAACCTATCCCCCACTTTCAAAGGAAGATCACTTTCAAATCTCAGTCCGCCTGCACTGATGTCTTGGGTCTCAGCTTTAGAAACTTCCGGGGAGACCGGCCCGCTCTCAACAGCCGCAATTACCTTGAATGAGAAAGGAACCTTTCGGCGAACCCTAGGCTCCTTTGGTCTCCTCACGTCGATGGGTGAAATAGGGGCGTCAAAGAGCTTTTTCTTCTTATCCATCTCCACAGCTTCAGTCTAAAAGAATCACCCCATTGAATCAAGTGTTTAGAGAGCGTTCTCTCAGAGGATACAGCACCTTTCGCAGTTTTTAACAGTCATGCAATAATAAGTTCGGCTGGGTCTCAACGCAGATGTCACCACTCAACTTAATGGATTGTAGGGAGCGCGAAGGAGATATCGACATGAGATTTAGGCTTTTCTTTGCCTTACTGATTGCTCTTGTTTTAACCGGCGCGGCGGTTGGTGCAATGGCCGCACCCGACTGGCCTCAATGGAGAGGACCGGACCGAACAGGCGTGTCGCAAGAGACGGGTCTGCTGCAGGAGTGGCCGGCCGGAGGGCCGCCAGTGGTTTGGTCAATAACGGGGCTGGGCAAAGGTTATGGAACGGTGGCCATTCAGCGGGATCACATCTTTGTACAAGGCACCAAAGGCAAAGATAGCGTCGTCTTCTGTCTTAATCGCGCCGACGGTAAGATTTTGTGGAGCTCTGCGCTGGGTACGAACTTGGAGCAGAGTCGCGGTGGCGGCCCGAGAGGTACCCCCACAGTGGATGGGGAGCGAGTTTACATTTTGACAGAAAATGGCGACTTGGCCTGTCTGCAGACCAGAGACAGCTCCGTGGTCTGGCACCGCAACATTCTCAGAGACTTCAAGGGCCGTAATCCAAATTGGTTGGTCAGCGAATCCCCGCTAATTGACGGGAATCATGTCATCGTAACACCGGGAGGACCGAATGCCAGTGTTGTGGCCCTCGATAAAATGTCTGGCAAAACAGTCTGGACCAGCCAGGAATTGAGCGACCGGGCGGCGTACTCTTCCTGTCTCGTCGCCGACGTGCAGGGCGTCCGAACCGTACTGGCTTTCACGGCCAGCGCAGCCGTGGGTCTCCGCGCGACGGACGGGAAGCTTATGTGGAGATACCGGCCGGTAGCCAATCGCACGGCCAATGTCACTACACCGATTTTCCGTAATGACAAGGTCTTCTTTACCTCGGCTTACGGCACGGGGTGCGCACTTCTGGCCTTAAAGGCCCAGGGCAATGAGGTGAAAGCCGAGGAGATCTACTTTAGCCGGGACATGCAGAATCATCACGGCGGGGTGGTGCTGGTCGATGGTTACGTGTATGGCTTCTCCAACAGGATTTTGACTTGCATGGATTTTGAAACCGGCAAGAGAGTGTGGAGAGCCCGAAGCGTGGGGAAAGGATCTCTCACCTGCGCTGACGGCCGCCTTTACCTGCTCAGCGAGAATAATGTCGTCGGACTGGCGGAAGCTACCCCCGAGGGTTACAGGGAAAAGGGCCGGTTTATGATTCAGGATCAGGGCTGGCCAAGTTGGGCGCACCCGGTCGTCAGTGGCGGCAAACTCTACATCCGCAATCAGGGTAGGCTCACCTCCTACAATATTAAGGCCGACTGAGCAAGGCGGACTGAGTAGAAGAGCAGGAGACTCCAATCGGATTGCTGTTAATGAAATCGGCTGATTTGCTCTCTGATGGCGGGAAGGATAAAAATCGTAGACAAATCCCTCTGGGAAAGCTCCCGGCACAGAACCTCAATCTTTACAAAGGTTGGAAGGGAGCGATTTATAACAAGAACCTTTCTCTCTCCAAGACGGCAGATCCCGCCTGTAAACTCTCCTTCATCCCATCTCAAGTCGATGCCGAGCAGCCCAACAATTTCTTCCAGCTTTGCGAGCACTTGCTTGTCTTTCACGACTCTTCCGCAGAGCAAGTTTAATCCCAGGGTCTGATGTGCCGGACCAGTGGACGGAAGATTTGCAGGAAACCCAAACAGACCCGCGACCAGGAAGAGGGTGTCGCAAAAGGCTGTTCATTTCGGTTTCGCCCGTAGGGGCGGGCCGGTGGTCCGCCCGAACCCGAGATCTGGCGCAGGATAAACAGCTCGGGCGAGCCACCGGCTCGCCCCTACAGGACTCTTGCGAAACCCTCTGACAGCGACCCTGTTAGTTGGGAGCGACCCTGTTGCCAGGCTAGATATAGCGGCTGAATTCCCTTTCAAAGCTGGGGAAATACCTGGAAATAACCGTCACGTCGAAGCTGGAAAGAATGGATTCCTTGGGCTCGCGC
This sequence comes from Acidobacteria bacterium AH-259-O06, assembly GCA_027717865.1. Classification (GTDB taxonomy): domain Bacteria; phylum Acidobacteriota; class UBA6911; order RPQK01; family JADFOI01; genus JALLOL01. Next base: position 10,878 of record JALLOM010000073.1, read on the forward strand.
TCCAGCAGGAATTTAAAGGCCGCCTGTATACAGCGCTCTGGACTCACGTTGCCACCGGTCAGCTTCTCATAGGTGGATTGTGCCATGCTTACGCGGTGGTGCGTTTCACTGCTTTCTTCCCTTACCGTTACGCTGAACTCAAGAAGATCGCCTTCCCTTGTCTGCTTTACATCGATCATGAAGGCCTCCAGGGCGGCAAACGCCAACACTCACCTTGTTTTTTCGTGGAACTATCTTACCTGCCTGTGCTAATTTTTGACAATAGGCCAGAACTTTTACAGGAGGCAAAGTTATGCATCATCGCCAATGGGGAATCCCTTGTGTTTTGGTAATGGTCGGACTACTCGCATCCGCGCCTGTGCATGCCGGTAAGTACAACACCATTGTTGAGATCGGCGCTTCCCTGCCGCAATTCAAAAGCCTGCCGGCAACGGACGGGACGAGGCTGTCGTCAAGCGACATCAAAGAGGACGTGGTAGTTCTGGTTTTCCTCGCCAACCATTGTCCCTGGGTGAAGGGGATGGACAAAGACCTCATCGGGCTCGTAGACGAAATGAGGGGCCGCAGTGTTCGTATCGTCGGGGTGAGCGTGAATCACAGGGAAGATGACCGCCTTCCGGCCATGAAAGAACATGCCGCCAGGGTGGGGTACAATTTCAGCTACGCGTTTGATGAGAGCCAGGAACTCGGGCGGAAGCTGGGTGCTACCAGAACACCCGAGTATTTCGTGTTCGACAAGGATCGCAAACTGGTCTACATGGGTCTGCTGCACAATTCCCCCGCATCGATGCGTCGAGATGGGACAGTCCGCTATACTAAGGGCGAACCCAGCGATTTTTATGTGAAAGATGCAATCCAAGCGGCTCTGAAGGGTAAAGGGACAGCAGTTTCCGAGACGCGGGCCCACGGATGCAACGTCGAATACCAAAACGAGTGACGCGAAAGATCACATCCAGGCTGATCCTGGCCTTGCTTCTGGCGGGTAGTTGTTCATTACAGGCGCCAGTCAAAGAGCAAAGCGCGTCAAGAGAAGTAGTACCTGGGGTGATGTTTGTGCCCGTCACCCATGCGGAGTGGCACCAGGAGCTGGAAACATTCAAGGGTGATATCGTCGTCGTGGATATGTGGGCCACCTGGTGTATACCCTGCGTGGAACGCTTCCCTCGCATGGTCGAGATGTACGAGAAATATCACCCGGAGGGTGTTACGTTCGTTTCAATGTGCCTGGATGATCGGGACGATGTGCAGGCAGTTGAGGGAGCCCGGCAGTTTTTAGTCGAGCAAAACGCCACCTTTCCCAATTACTTGATGGATGAAAACATTGTCGATGCATTCGAAAAGCTGGATCTGCTCGGGATTCCCGCGGTCTTCATCTACGACCGCCGTGGGGAGCTGCGCTATCGCTTGACCGGAGATGACCCCAACAATCAGTTCTCCGACCGGGACGTGGAGGAAGCG
>JALLOM010000074.1 GCA_027717865.1 Acidobacteria bacterium AH-259-O06
GCCCGAAGCATAAGGGCCCGGCCGTATTCGACATGCGACCACATCAGCGGGATTGCAAACTGGATGTAGCCCCCTTCTGAGCGAGTGTCATCTCGAAACATGCATCTCGTACCAGTTTCCTCATAAGAGCGAGACATGTTGTTTGCCTCCTCCAGTATCTTGTCGAACTCAACGTCGTCCAACAAAATGGGCTTGTCAAACTCCTTCTCGAAATCACGACCGGTTTTCCATTGTCTTTCCATGAACTCCTCAAATCGCTTGCAAGTTGAAAGATGCTCGGGGATCTGGCCGTTTTCGTTTTTGTATTGGTCGATCGTCCTTAGCAGTTCGTCACCACGTTTAGTGTTTCCACTCCAAAAATGAAACTGAGCCAAAATAGCCGTGTATTGCAGCCAGGGACCATTTCCAGCATGTACATGGGTCGCGAAATCGTCATGAAAGGGAAGATAACGCATAATCATTCCCAGTTCCGGATCACAGAGTTGTTTCTCCAAAAACTTGACACTGTTAGTCAACTCAGTTTTGTAATGTGAGAATCCGTAATAAAAGGGTGATAGCAGGGTGAAATCGGGTCTCATGTCCATAGAGCCCTTCGGGTCGATGCGTCGGACATATCGCTGGCCGGACATGAAGAGTTCACTGACGCTATAAAGAAAGTGCTTCCGAAAGTTGAGATGTGAGCGGGATATGATTCCTTTTTCATCTAGCGTTTTGTCGACCTCGTCAGCCAGCGAAAAAGCATAGAGAAAGGAGAAATTCACCCAGCAGGTGTAACCTCCTTCCAGTGACGACTCGTGAATCGCAGTTGTGGAATGGAACAGATTGAGCTCCTGGTGGTAAAAATTCTCCAGACTGTACTTCAAAGCCTTGTCGATACAACTTAGAAAGCCTTCCAGGTCGTCAATTTCCTTTTCCAACCTTCGCGCTGTCAGCAGGTAGTTAGACAAAATGGAAATTCCATGAGCGACGTTATCTTCTTGTTTGTAGATGCTTTTATCTTCACCCTCCAGGTTGTAACGCTGTCCCCATTGGCCTGAGTTAGAGGCAACGTCCTTCATGAAGTGGGCCATGGACTGCATTAGCTCGAAGGCCTGAGGCCCGGCATCGTAGTCATGGTCAGAACCTGCCACTCGCCGGAAAAACTGTACGGCGCAGCTCGTGTCTCTGGGGTAAATATAGGGGTATCTTGATTCCCGTGGAGAGGCTAAGAGCAGACGGCCATACTTTTTGGAGGGGACGGTGCACTTTGAAATGATTTGCATGTGATGCGACAACTGATCGTTAAGTCGATTCAATTCCTTGTCGCTCACAGGCATATCTGGCTACCGCTCCAGCCCATTGTGATTGACCGGTGGTCAGGGATGCAAGCCCCCGAGGCTATTCAACCACCACTGTCCCTTTCATAAACGAGTGAGGATCGCAATGGTAATCATAGCGTCCGGGCTCGGAAAACGTGACACTTGCAGTTTCTCCCTCACTGACCAATCCCGTATCGAAGCTCTCATCGTCAGCAGTTGCACTGTGCTCTGTTCCATCATTGTTCACCCACGTTACGGTAGTTCCCACTTTGACGGTCAACTCTTTCGGGTTGTAGGCGTAACCTTCAATGACGACGGTCACCTCCGCCTCATCCTCTGATCGCTGAGACATGGGTAAGAGCATTGCAGCTCCCGTCACGAAGACAATCAGCGCAGCAACTACAAGGCTTTTCTTGCTCATTTCGATCACCTCCCAAGCTCAAATAGTCAGCTCATCAAAACAAGGGCACTAATCCCATTCGGCGATATCCCAATTGTGAAGCATTGCTCCTTCAGTGAACAAGGCCTGAAGTTTGTCAGCGATCAGTGTAGATACGAGTGTGGGGGCGAAATGCCATCCAGGCGAAGGCAAAGAAATCACCCGACACGATTCGCTTCAACCGCTTTCCTTTTAAAGGTCCCGAAGTGGCGACACCGAACATGTTCCAGACCGAGCCGGTTTCTAGATCCATAAACATCTCTCGTTTTTTCGTGAAGGACAGTGTTCGCCCGTCGACTCGCCGCTCAAAAACCGCCCCCGCACCAACGGCTTTACCACCTTTGATCTTCTCCCGGCCTAAGGCCGTACGCGTAGTCTTTTCGTAAAACACCACAATTGGTAGCCCACCGACCTTGTCATTCACCACTGGCCGCTTTTTCAAAGACGAAAAGGGATAGGCAACCGGTTCACCGTTGATCATCACCGTAACCAGATGTTCCATCGGCTTCACCTTTTTAGGCAATGGCCCCCTATAGAGGAATGGTGTCTTTCGGATGTCATCATATCCCGCATAAGGATTGCGGCCGTAAGCCCGGCGATATCCAGTTTCTTTCGATAGCACTTTTCCATTTGCGTGCTCAGATTTGAATCGGCCGAAGCCTATCAATGCCGCAGGGATCATCTCCAATGTATGACCTACCATCTGTCCGACGATCGCCTCACCGCTGAGCTGCTGCCACAGGGATTCTGTTTGGCGGTCGTACATGACCAAATCGCTGTGCCTGAGCAGTCCTGACGTGCCGAAATCGTAAACCTTGCCGTTGACGCGACGATCAAATGCAATGGCGCTGTAGCACAAGGGGCAGAACGTGACGGATACCGGAACGCCTCCCACCGTGTCATTCACGATTTCATGCCAGACCATGATTTGCAACGGATAGGCGTGTACGTCCCCATTTAATTCGAGAAAAATCACCGGCTCTCGGTCGGCCATCCATTGCGATGCTTCTTCAACCGATGCAAATCTAGGGCGGTCAATGGGTGGGATACCATCGCGCGGAGGTCCACCCGATTGGATGCTTGAAAGCTCGATAATCCTTTTGCTGAAATCGGTATTGGGCCAGGCAGACTTCCAATCGCTCGAAGACGATTGGGCGGCCGCCATGGCCGGCAAAAGCAATACTGCCACTAGAATGGTCTCTATCCTATGGATAGTCTTTCGGTATTGTCTAATTCTTTTAAACATTACCTTCCCTCAAGCTGGCTGATCGAACATAGCCTTTCTCGCTGGCCATTTTATCAAAGAAGGTCACGAAGCCTTTCGGATCGTAGCCTGCATTCCACAGGTACTGGACCCCCGCTGATCCGCCTCGGACTCGTACTCCCGGCTCACGGCTAGCAGCTTCAGATTAAGGAGCATGCTCAGCCTTTGAGAGCAGGCTTCCTCCGCTGGGAGGTCTGATCTCTTGTCGGCTTCGTTAGTGAGTGCAGCGGGGTCACGAATTCTTACACCCCAAAAAGACCACGAGCAGAGCAGATTGATTCTCACACTTGCAGGTGGGGCCCGTAGCCTTTAAGATCGGGCTGGTTCGACCGCATGGCTCATAAATTCTCGAATTCCAAACTAAGACTTTTTTTGTGGGTTCTGTTGATCGCCATTGTTTTGGCGGTGGCCATCTATTTCGACTTGCAGCAACTCTTGCGGAGCTCTTTAGGCTGGATCGTCGGACTGGCGCAGCAACTCTTGCGGAGCTCTTTAGCCTGGATCGCCGGACTGGGCCCCTGGGGAGTCGCAGCCTTCATTGCCCTGTACATCTTGACTACTGTCCTCTTTATACCCGGTTCGATCCTTACCCTGGGAGCGGGATTTCTCTTTGGGGTTTTGCGAGGTTCGATTTACGTTTCGGTCGCTTCCACTCTGGGAGCTGTGATGGCCTTTCTCATCGGGCGCTACTTGGCGCGCCAATGGGTTTCCAAGAAGATTGAGGGCAGCGAGAGGTTTACAACCATCGACGAAGCCGTGGGCAGAGAGGGATGGAAGATTGTGGGGTTACTTCGCCTTTCTCCCGTCTTCCCCTTCAACCTTTTGAATTATGCTTTAGGGGTCACCAAAGTCTCCCTTCGAGACTATTTCCTTGCCTCCTGGATTGGGATGATGCCCGGAACCGTGATGTACGTCTACATTGGCTCTCTGGCTGGAGATTTGGCCACTCTGGGGGCGGAGACTCAATCTCGTCCGGCTGCCGAGTGGGCCCTCCGTGTCATAGGTTTGATAGCCACGGTCGCGGTGACTGTTTATATAACGAAAATCGCCCGCAAGGCGTTGGAAGAAAAAGTTTCCTGAGGAGGAACGGAGATGACACAAATGGTCGTTGACAAAGTGACGGTGCCGCCGACGGTGCCGCCGATGGATGAGTATAACCAGGCTCTGGTCTCCAATGTTCACCCTCCCGATTGGGTCAATCCGGAACCTGCTCCTCGCTACAATCTCGTCGTCATCGGAGCAGGTACTGCAGGTTTGGTGACAGCGGCGGGTGCTGCAGGCTTAGGGGCGAAGGTAGCCCTGATTGAGAAACACCTTCTGGGAGGGGACTGCTTGAATGTGGGATGTGTTCCCTCCAAATGCTTGATTCGTTCTTCTCGAGTTTACGTTGATGTTCGCGATGCCCACGAGTTTGGAGTACGCGTCCCTGAAGGAGTCGATGTGGATTTTCCAGCTGCCATGGAACGGATGAGGCGCCTGCGTTCCAGGATCAGCCACAACGATTCTGCCCAGCGCTACCAGCAATTGGGAGTGGATGTGTTCCTAGGCGAAGGTCGTTTCAGCGGGCAAGACACGGTGGAGGTGGGAGGGAAGAGGTTACGCTTTAAAAAGGCCGTTTTAGCCATGGGGGCCCGCGCTGTAGCGCCTCCTATCCCAGGCCTGGCGGAAGCAGGATATCTGACCAATGAGACGGTGTTTTCGCTGACCGAACTGCCCCAACGCCTGGCGGTGATCGGTGCCGGTCCTATTGGGTGCGAACTATCCCAGGTCTTCCGTCGTTTCGGGTCGGAGGTCTCGCTTCTGGAAATGCAGTCTCAAATCTTGACAAGAGAGGATCCAGATGCCGCTCAGATTGTCCAGCGAATGTTTGTTCGAGATGGGGTGAACCTGGTTTTGGGCTGCAAGATTTTGAAAGTGGAAAGGCGGAACGGAGACAAGCTCGTCCAGTTGGAATGTGGCGGAGAGTGCAGAGACCTTCTGGTAGACGAAATTCTGGTTGGGGTTGGTCGGGCTCCAAACGTGCAGGGGCTGAATTTGGAGGCGGCCGGAGTGAAGTATGACGAGAGGAAAGGCGTTGAGGTCAATGACCATCTCCAAACATCCAACCCGGGCATATACGCTGCCGGAGACATCTGCTTTCCCTACAAGTTCACCCATACGGCCGACGCCCTGGCGCGGATCGTCATCCAGAACGCACTTTTTTGGGGCCGCAAGAAGGGCAGCGCGTTAACCATTCCCTGGTGTACTTACACGGCACCTGAAATCGCTCATGTTGGTATGTACGAAAGGGATGCTCGTGCCAGAGGCATTGAGATAGATACCTTTGTGAGACCTTTGAAAGAGGTGGACCGTGCCATTGCCGACGGAGAGGAGGAGGGCTTTGTTAAGGTCCATGTAAAAAGAGGTACGGACCAGATTGTGGGGGCGACCATTGTGGCCCACCATGCTGGAGAGATGATCAGTGAAATCACCTTGGCCATAGTGGGCAACCTGGGTTTACGCACTCTGGCCAATGTGATCCATCCCTATCCGACTCAGGCCGAAGCCATCAAACAGGCGGCAGATGCCTATAATCGTAGCCGCCTCACCCCGTTGGTTAAGAAAGTCTTCTCTCGATGGTTGGCCTGGAACCGCTAGCTTAGTGCCTCGATCCATAAAGGTGAGGCTTTGCACTTTTCCCCACACCCCGCGTCCAGTAAACTGCGGACCGTCAGTCGAGATCGCCATAATCGCAAAGCTCGTTGCCGAAGTCTCGCCTTCGCGGTTCGGTTTCCGGGTGTAAGAATTCGCGCCGTCACTGCACTCACCAATGAGGGCGGAAAGGGATCCGGAGACCTCTGGTCCACACCAAGAACCCTTCACAAAAGGGGACTCACAAAGAGGATACAGGGAGAAAACAAAAATGAACTCTCGGAAAAAAGTTGCGCTAGCGGCGGCTCTGGGAATTGCGTTGGTCGGAACCATGAACACCCTTCGTGGAAAGCTCAAAGCCTTTCTGAGTGACCGTGTCGAGAGGGCGCTGAACACAGAAGTCCAGACCGACGAGACCATCGTGCTGAACGATATGGAGAAGCTCCATCAGGTGATTCGCAAGGGTGATGTAGTGCTCATTGAAGGGCGGGCGAGGATCAGTCAAATCATTAAGCTCTTTACGCAAAGTCAGTGGAGTCATGCTGCCCTCTATATCGGTGACGATCTCTTGAAGCACGACCCTTCACGACGAGAAGAGATCATCAAGAAACACGGCGACAATGCCGATAAACTCATTCTTGAAGCCTTGATCGAAGATGGGGTGGTGGCAAATCCATTAGAGAAATATCGACACCACAATCTCAGGATTTGTCGGCCGCTTAACATTAAGGGCGCCGATTTGAAACGTGTTTTGGAGAGCGCCTTGAATGATCTCAGGAAGCAATACGACAGGAGAAATGTCTTGCACCTGGCGCTACAACTGCTTCCCTTTAATTTTGGACCATTTAAGAAAAAGAGCGCCGAGATCTGCATCGGAGCCTGCAGTGAGTTCCAGGTAATATGTTCCGGCTTTATCGCCAAAGCATTTCAACGGGTGAAATTTGCAATCAGACCGCTCTTTGAGCTATCAGATACCCGTGGTAATCGGTCAGAAGAAACCCCAGATCAACCGGTCGGAAGAATGCAGCACCCTTCCCGGATCGCGCCGAGAGATTTTGATCTGAGCTCAAATTTCGAAATTATCAAGATCTAAGATTAAGGAGAAACATGCTAGCCGCTGAATTGCGTCAAATTTCAAAGTACGGCCTTGGCGATGCCAGCCGACTACCGTCGATGATTGTCTGAGGGATCGCGACCTGGATGGGGTTTCAAGAATCACTCCCTCAATCTGCCAAGCTCCCCTCTCGCAAATGCAGACTGCAAAAGGCTTTTTTCTCCCTCACTTCCCTACTTTGCGAAATCGCTGGCGTACAAGCCTACAAGGGCAACTCTTGTCATGGTTTTCTCCTCCGACGAAGATGGAAAGTGTCGTTTGCCCAACAGCTTTTGCTTACGCTTGCTCGCCCCTTGCCGTCGCAGCTTATCTGTGGCAGAGTTTTTATTCCTATGGCGCGGTACAGAAGCCTGCGCACCTCCTTATACGGGTCCGGGGCTGAACCAGCTCTCAGATTTTTTCGCCATCTTCCCGTGATTGTTTCGTCGATGACTGCGTGTCGGCAAGTGCTCATCACTGTCTGTCTTGCCTGGTTGGTTGCTGCCCTGGGCCTTCTACCCGTGCTTGCCGAGCAGACACCAGTGGTTCGGTTCGCCGTCATTGGAGACGGTGGCACTGGTGACAAGCACCAGCGCGGGATCGCCCGGCAGATGCTGGCCTGGCACAATCGCTTACCCTATGACCTGACGCTGATGCTGGGGGACAACATTTACGGTGGTTTTTTTGGACTTGGCGGGGGAAACAAGAAGGACTTCGAGAAGAAGTTCGACCGTCCGTATGCCGATTTACTCGCTCGTGGAGTCACCTTCCGTGCTGCCCTAGGCAATCACGACATGCGTCACCGTGACGGTCTGGACTTGATCGAAGCCCACGATCGCTTTCATATCGATGGTGAGCACGGATATTATAGCTTCACCGCAGGTGAATCAGCATCCGGGGCGCCTTTGCTTGAGTTCCTGGTGCTGAACACGGAGCGTTTGAAAAACGGCGACCTAAACCAGATTCTCTGGTTAGCAGAGGCTCTGGCAGCCTCGCAGGCCCGCTGGCGAATTGTTTATGGTCATCATCCTCTTTACTCCACCGGGAAGCGCCATGGTGGAGAAGACGCCTTGCGCCAGCAACTGGAACCGCTATTTGTTGATTCCGATCAGAGAAGCTCGTCCAAGAGCTTCGATGTAGGTTTCGACAACACAATGTCCGCGCCTCAGGTACATGTGGTTTTGGCAGGACACGATCATATCTACGAGCGCTTCCATCCCCAGAAGGGGGTGGTCTACTTCGTGTGTGGGTCAAGTGGCAAGCTCAATCGCAATGGCGCCCGGCGCAGCCCTGATCTAGCGGCTGTCGAAGACCAGCAGCGCATCTTTATGCTTTGGGAGGCGACACCCGAGGAACTGCGTTTCCGGGCCATTAATGTGCAGGGGCAAGCATTTGACTGCGGTATTATTCGAGGGTGGGGCCAACCGGAAACCGTATCCTGTTCTGTCCTGATCGGCAGCCGTTAGTACCCGGCGCTCGAAGCAGCCGCCCTGACACCTACGATCGAACATATAGTAACAAACCGTTGCTGCATTAAACTATTCAGCTTCTCTTCGGGGACATGGACACCAGCGTGTGGAAAGCCGGCGGTCGGGTACACTGGGAGACTCCACGAATTGAGAACGGAAATCTGCTACAATCTCTGCAATTCCTGGCGGCCTATTCATAGGGAATACTCGATGTGTGTCGTCGCTTGCGGTGAGTTTAACTTAAACTACTGGACCAGGCCGTTTTGATTTTCATAAGCTGAAGTTAAGGAGACCATAATGAACATTGAAGGCGAGAATCCCCTGAAAAATCTAGAAGAGTGGGACGATTTTGTCGAAGAGCGCTATCGGCCCGATCGCAAGACAGAAGACTTTCGCGACTACGACAAAGCACCGCAGAGCGTCAAAGAGTTTTACCGGCTCAACCACGAGAGGCAAACTGTCGAATTCGTCAAGAAACGGCGGCAAACGTACCTCCCGCATACCCGTGAGAAGACCGGGATGTGGGAAGTGCTCCTACGACTCAATGAACTAGTCGATGACAGCGATCCCGACACAAGCCTGCCCCAGCTCGTACATGCCCTACAGACCGCCGAGCGGATCCGCTCCGATGACCATCCCGACTGGATGGTCCTGGTAGGCCTGATCCACGACGCGGGTAAGATGCTCTGGTTCTGGGGCGAACCTCAGTGGGCAGTGGTCGGCGACACCTTCGTAGTGGGTTGTGCCTGGTCTGACAAGATCATCTATCCCAAGTACTTTAAGAAGAATCCCGATTCGCAGGTCCCCAAGTACCAGTCACGCCTTGGGATTTATGAGGAAGGTTGCGGACTTGACAACGTCCTATTATCTTGGGGCCACGACGAGTACATCTACCGCGTCGTCAAAGATTCCAAGTTGCCGACCGAAGCACTGTACATGCTTCGCTATCACTCCTTCTATCCCTGGCATCGCGAGGGCGGCTACCGACAGTTCATGAACGGCCAAGACCGCGAGATGTTGCCGTGGGTTCAGGAGTTCAACAAGTACGACCTGTATTCAAAGAGCGACGACATCCCAGACGTGCAGTCCCTTCAGCCTTACTACAAGGGACTGTTCGGCAAATACTTGCCCTCAGAACTGAATTGGTAACAACTGCATGGTGCACGGCTTCAACGTCGCTCATGTCGGCTTCTCTGTAGCGCTTCCGCGCTAAGCAGGAATTGATCGCTGATGAAGAAGGACTGGATGGTAGAACTTGCCTCTCATTACGCAAAGGCTCGGGACATATATCCTCAAGACCGGCTGATGATCCTCTTTGACATCGACGGTACGATTTTAGATATGCGCTATATGGTACTCCACGTTCTGCAAGCCTTCGATAAAGAACATGGCACTCGTTTTTTCCGAAAACTCCAAGTCTCGGATATCACAGTACATGAAAATCAAGTGGACCGTCTTCTGGCAGAGTTAGAAATTCCGCCCCAGAAACAAAGAGAGATCCTAGACTGGTATAATCAGCAGCGTTGGTCCTCCCAGTATATCCTTCACTCCCACATTCCCTTATCTGGGGTTCTCGAGGTTATTCGATGGTTTCAACTTCAGCCAAATACATTTGTTGGCTTAAACACAGGACGACCTGAATCACTGCGGAGCGATACCTTAAGGTCCCTGAATGGGTTGGGGAAAGAGTATAAGGTTCAATTTAGCGATGAATTGCTGCACATGAATCCTTCCGGATGGGAACAAGAAGTAGGAAATGCAAAAGTCGCTGGGGTACGCCATTTCCAAGCAGCAGGCAATCGTGTCTTTGCCTTTGTAGATAACGAACCTGACAATTTACGAGCGGTCTCCCAAATCAATCCGGATCAAGAAATTCTCCTGCTGCATGCGAATACGATCTTCGAATCCAAAAGGACCAGACTACCTTCCCATACGGCCAAAGGTAAAACATATGATTTAACGGAACTCATTCCCGAGAGAGCTCTCCCCCAGCACATCCAATTTGTTTGGCATGGTATCAACGACGAAGTCAACCTACGTCAATTTCTGGCCTCTGATATTACCTGGGGTGAATGTGATGTCCGTCTAGATCCGATAGGTAATGAATTGATTTTGCGTCACGATTCCTTTGTGGAGGACCCTCTGGACCTGGACGAAGAGTGGTTGAGTTTGGATCGTCTCCTAGATCGTTTGTGTAAAACCGGCAAGTCCGTCAAGTTCGACTTGAAGGCAGGCGGCATCCTGGTGGATCAGGTCTTGGAATTCGTCGATAGATACTGCTTTGATGACGCCCGCTTGTGGTTTAACGGTAACGTAGAAAGAATACAGGAGCAAGGTTTCACAAAGTTGCTCACTGCGCATCCCAATGCCATTTTGCAGTGCCCTGTGGATTTCTTAGCTCCTTTGATTTGCTGTGCTTCGGAGAAAGCCAAGGGGATACTCGATATGTTAACTACGTGGGGCATGAACCGCTTTTCCATCGATTGGCAAAATGAGAACAGGCGTACCTTCTTTGATCAAATGGAGAAATGGGGGGTTGAAGTGAACATTTACAACGTTCCCGACCTGGAGTCATTTTTGCAAGCTGTGCTGCTAATGCCCCGCTCTATTACGTCTGATTTCAATTTTCCAAAATGGCACTACTACGGAAGAGGCTCCGGTCAAGATGATGAACATTACGAGTATTCGGTACGTAAGGTGAGCAGGAAAAAGTAGGTCGAACTTCTCCTTAGCATGACCCTATTCGGGCGATGTTCATGATTTCTCTGCTGGTGCACGACGGTCACATCGGGTCTGGGTGAAGACTTCAGGGTGTAAGAATGCGCCCCCTTGCCGCACTCACTAGCGAGGCCGGAAAGGATCGGGGCCTTCCAGTGAAGGTGCCCTAATCTTCAAGGCTAAACAAAAAGGAGAAAAACAAGAAGAATTCGAGGTGAAAAATGGCAAAGAATAACCTTTCCGACATTTTAGTTAACCCGAACTTAAGCCCTAACCCGAAAGAGCCCCAGAGTCAAGACGTCGACTTGCGGCAACCATCCCGAATGACCGTTACTGTACTTACCATCTTGTCGATCGTCGCATTGGCGCTGGGTGGAGTGCTGACTTATTATTTAGGTCAGTTGAGCCAGCAGCAGAGCGTTTACGCACAAGCGTTTGAAGATCAATCGACGGCTGTGAACCGATCCCTGGAAGTCATTGAGAAGAGGTTGGACGCTAATGGCGGCCAGATTGCGTCGCTCCGATCCCGGCTCGAAGTCACCATGCAACGTGTTGGGATGACGCAAAACGATCTGAAAAGAGCACGAGCACTGGCCGAGCAGCTCAAGGAAGAACAAGCGAGGAACGTTGAGGCGCTGAGTAAGGAAATAGCGCAAAAGGCCGGCACAGAACAGGTCGCCAGCTTAGAGGAAGAAGCTGACAAGAAATTCCAGGGTGTAAGCGAAGAGATCTCGGGGGTCAAGGAGGAGGTGAAAAGTACCGAGCGGCAATTGACTAAGACGCTGGAAAAACTAGCGAACCTCGGTGTGCGGGTGACCGAGCAGGGAAATGTGATCGCCACCACTGCCACTGGACTGGAGGAGCTGAGACGCGAAGGTGAAAGAGACTATGTCACTTTCGACTTGAGAAAAAAGCAGAGAATCCGAGTGGCTGGGATCGCGCTGGAGCTACGCAAAACGGATGACAAAAAACGCCGCGCAGACTTGAGGATCTATGTAGACGATATAAAGATGGAGAGGAAGAATATTTACGTCAACACTCCGATCAATTTCTATATCGGCTCGCAGAAAATAGGCTACGAACTCGTCATTAACAAGGTGAATAAGAACCGAATCATCGGCTATGTCAGCCTCCCTAAAGGGAAATTGCCCCAGGGGCGCCCTTCCCTCGGATAAGTGATTGGAAGTAGCACCGGAACGGCAGGCGTTCGAGGAGCTGAAATCCGCTTAGGAATATACATCCCCGACAATCAACCGTA
>JALLOM010000075.1 GCA_027717865.1 Acidobacteria bacterium AH-259-O06
CAGCTGGCCAAACTCATGGGCCGGTTCAACACCTTCGTGTTGTTGCTCATTTCATTTTACGGCATCCTGCTGCCGGTCTCTCTTCTTCGCAGGGTTTTTCGATCGAACAAGGAGGAACGAGGATGGCTCAAGCGCGATCCCCTGCCAAAGGATCACTTCCAGAAGCAATATTGATGGGGACAGGAGACAGGAGACAGAATTCAGAATTCAGAATCCAGAATTCAAGAATACAGAAGTCAGAATCCAGAATCCAGAATTTAGAAGGAGTGCTGAGTAACTGACCCCCTGACCCGGTGGTTCTCGTTGTCGTTCAAGGGGACAGGGGGACAAAGAGACAACGACAGCTGTTTATCTGTAGGCTTCTGAATTCTGACTTCTGAATTCTGACTTCTGAATTCTGACTTCTGAATTCTGACTTCTGGATTCTGGATTCTGGCTCCTGGCTCCTGGCTCCTTGTCTCCTTTTACTCGGCGCCCGGGAGCGGGTCGTTGCTGCTCACAACGAGACGGGCAATTTTCCAGGAGCCGTCGGCCTGCCGTTTCAAGATCGAAATGCCGCTGGAATGCAGCTCTGTCGCTTCGCCCTCCTCTTTGGGTGTCAAGGTCACGGTGGCAGTTCCTGCGTCGAACGCCCAGTCCCCCGCCACCTGCAGCTCTTCCCGGGAAAGCGCCAGCTCGACTTGGAACTCGTCGAATGTTGCTTGAAGGCTTGACTGGATCGCGTCTTTACCCATAATGGGCGCTTGATTGGGCATCGAACGAGCCGCGTCATCGGTGTAAAAGCCTGCCACAGCGGCCGCATCCTGAGCATTGTAAGCAGCCTCAATATCCGAGCGCAATTGATTGATTGCGTCCTTGTCCGCCTGGATGGCGGCCTCGCGCTCCGCCTCGGTCGGCCCTGCCGGGGCGCAGGCAGTCAAGACCACAAGACTGACCAGAACTAAAAGACTTAAATGGGATCTCATAATACCTCCTCTATTGAAAAGACTATAATTTCAGCCACGGAACGGCGATCTGAGTGTACCCCCCTACTTCTCACCCCAGTCTACGACAAACAGCAAGGAATTTCCATTGGGAAAATTGGGGACAGACTCTGACCGGAACCGGCGGACAGGAGCCAGGCCTCAGAATCCAGAATTCAGAATTCAGAATTGGCTGTTTGACCTTGTGAGCTTTTGAGCTTTGCGCAGCCTGGGGTTCGAGCAGTCGCTTGCCAGCTCAATAGCTCACAGCTCCATCGAGTTCAGCTGGTCAGCACTCCTTCTGGATTCTGAATTCTCAATTCTGAATTCTCAATTCTGAATTCTCAATTCTGGATTCTGTCCCCTGTCTCCTTGTCCCCTTGCGAGGCTTCCCAATCTCGGGCAGCCTGACTGAGAGCATTGATTCGTCCCGTCTCCACGTTGACAGACCAAATCATGTGCACCTCTTGCCCATCGGATCGCTGCGTCATCACGAGATCGATCCAAAACTCTGGTGGTTTGTCCTTCACGGGCTTCCAGGCCTTGAATTCGAACTCTGAAATATCGTTGTTGGCGAGCCGGCGGATGGTTTCCGATTGTTCCCGCAAAAAGTTGTAGGCTTCTTCATTTGCGGCATTCTTGCCAGGGGCCACTGGAGTGACGGCGGACTCTTCTATCCCCCCGGCGGAAAACGGCCTCTGATCCCAGAAAAGCACACCCGAGGGTTCTCCGCCGGCTCCACCGGCCGGCAAAGACAGCTGCGGAGCTACGAACTTTGGCTTGACCGCTTGGGGCGGAGGTGGAGGTAGTTTGAAAATCTCATTTTGCTCGTCTCTGTAAAGGTGAGCCCATTTCTCTCCCACTGAGACAATGAGCTGGCGGCGAGTGTGCCGGGCGATCAACAAGAACACCACAGAAAACAGAACGAGGAGAATCAAAAACAGGTAAAGGAACTTCCTCCAGCCGGGTAAAGGCTGCTCAAAGAATTCATCTTGCGCCCTTCGGGTAAGCTGGCGAAACAACTGTGCTTGCTCTTTCAGCTGAGGGGCATTCTCCTTGGATACTTCCGCTGTGGCCTTTCCTTCCTTAGGTTCTTGCACTACTTCTTTGTTTCCTCCTTACTCTTCTCCTGGCTCTTCTGTTTCAGATAGGCGCTGATAAAGGGATCCAGCTTCCCGTCCAAAACAGAATCGACATCTCCTGCTTCCAGTTTAGTGCGATGATCCTTCACCAGCCGATAGGGATGGAGAACATATGAGCGGATCTGACTTCCCCAGGCAATTTCGGCCTTACTCTCCTCCAATTTGTCCAATTCTTTCCTCTTCTTCTCCATTTCCAACTCATAGAGCCTCGACTTTAAGATTTTCATGGCCGTGGCCTTATTGCGATGCTGGGACCGCTCGTTCTGACACTGCACCACAACTCCTGTAGGGATATGGGTGAGCCGAACCGCAGAATCGGTTACGTTGACGTGCTGTCCCCCGGCTCCTGAAGAGCGATAGGTATCAATCCTGAGATCTTTTTCGTCGATCACAATATCAACGTCCTCCTCGATCTCCGGAGTGATAAAGACCGAAGCGAAAGAAGTGTGTCGTCTTGCACCGGCGTCAAACGGAGAAATACGAACGAGACGATGGACTCCAATCTCAGGCGAGAGATACCCGTAAGCAAACTTCCCTTGGACCAGAAAAGTTACCGATCTAATACCTGCCTCTTCACCCACCTGGTAGTCGGTGACCTCCGTCTTACGGCCATGCCTTTCCGCCCATCGAAGGTACATGCGAAGCAGCATCTCAGCCCAATCCTGACTCTCGGTTCCACCCGCACCGGGATGAATAGTCACGATTGCATTATTTGGATCGTGGGGGCCCGAAAGAAGGGTCTTGACTTCCGTCGCCGAGAGACGCCTTTCCAGCTCGAAGATTTCCTTCCGGACATCCGCAACAACATCCTCCCCTTCATTGTACAGCTCGATGAGCGCCTGGAGGTCACCCAGGGAATCTTGATACTCCTCAACCAATGTCAGAACATCTGCGAGCTGACTCCGCTTCTGCAAAAGCTTTTTCTGCGAATCTTCGGCCGTCCCCCAGAAGGCAGGATCTGAAATACGCTCCTCGATTTTTTGAAGCTGTGCGCGCTTCCCTTCCACGTCAAAGATACTCCCAAAGATGAGAGATTCGCTTTTTTAAATCATTGTACTGTTCTTGAAAGTCTTCCACGGCCCTAACGTTCCTTTCTATTCGTTTCTCTTCTCTCTTTTCTGTTTTTTCCTTTTCTTTTTTGTTCGCCTAGCAGATTTTCGAAAAGGCGCTCCTAAAGCCAACAAAACGGTGACTCCGACAATACCTATATTAAGCCATTCTCCAGTATAAGAGTAAATTGAACAATATGTGTTTTCTGCTACTTCAGCCATCAGTATCCCTTCTTCGAACAGTCCCAGCTGCCGGGTTGTTCGACCGAGGTGATCAATCACGGCCGAATAGCCGCTGTTGGCACAGCGCAGAAAAGGCTTCCGATTTTCAATCGCACGAAAGACGGCCATCTGAAAGTGTTGCCGAGGAGCAGCAGTGCGGCCATACCAGGAGTCGTTTGTGATGTTGACGAAAATTTCCGCACCCTGCTGGACAAACTTCCGGCTGAGCTCGGGAAAGATTCCCTCATAACAAATCAGAGTGGCAAAATGAGTTCCCGAGATATCGCCAACTCGAAGGGCCTCGCCAGACGAAAATCCAGCCACCTCTTGTACGAGAGGTTGGAAGAAGAATCCAAGCCAACTTTCCAGGGGAAGGTACTCGCCAAAAGGGACCAGATGGGTTTTATCGTAGCGATAAGCCTCTCTGCCCTGTGCATCGAGAAGCACGGCACTGTTGAAGTAACGAGATGGAGAATCCCTCTCTACAATGGTCGTGTTAAAGAGCAGATAGGCCCCATGCATGCTGATCTGTCGCTCCCAGAAGGTCTTAAAATAAAAGTGCTCCTTGTAAAAGAAAGGGTTCGGAGCCTCTGGAAAAATGACCCACTTGGCACCGGCAGCCGCTGCCTGCCGGTAGTAGTCCGGCAAGGTTTCGAAATACTTTCTTGCATAATGTTCCCTGCTTTCCGACAAACCAATATTGGGTTGCACTAAAGCCGTCTTGAGTACGGATCCCTGAGTGGGCTGCCAGACAAACAGACGGTATGCCCCATACAGGTTGGCGCTAAAAAAAAGGATGCCGAACAGAAACAGAGGCTTTGGAGATCTCAGGCGGAACATCCCCAAAAGTGCACAATTACCCGCCATAACCAGTAAAGAAAGCAGATAGACTCCGCTCAGGTCAACGATCTGGATGATCCAAGAATAGGGGTATTGGGAATAGCCCAATAGGGCCCAGGGAAATCCATTGACGGCATAATAGTTTCGGCATAACTCCGTGAGCAGCCAGAAACCGGGGGCACACAGCAAAGCCAAAGGGACCGATCTTTGGGCGATCCAGCGAGTCAACAGAGAAAAGGGCAAAAGAAACAAGCTCATCAGCAGCAGCAGGAGCGCATAAGCTATCAACGCCAAAAGCCAGCTCAGATTTCCGTAAACGGTCAAGACTCTGGGAATCCAGTAGAGCACACCTCCGAAATAGACCAGCGTCAGCACCCCATGACCTAGGAGCACGGATCCCCAGGGGGGTTTTTTCAAGAGGAAATGCAGGTAAGGAATGAGGCCAACCCAGGCCAGAGGAAAAAAAGAAAAATTGGGGAAGGACAGCCAAAGCGCCGTCCCTGAAATCAAGGACAGCACTCCACCGTAGAAAAGGCGTCGGTCCATCAATTAGCCGGGCTTGCAACCTCGATTTTTCTAATGTAGGTCAAAAAACCGTCTTTCCGAAGCAGCGCCTCCATTCTCCCGGCCTCTTCTTCAGTCTTAAACTCACCCACTCCAACACGATAGTAACGATCTTCGCCCCAAGGCGGCCGCACGCTACCGGAATAGCCTTTGGCCTCCAATCGGATGAAAATCTGTCTGGCATCCGCCTCAGCAGTAAAAACCCCTACTTGGACTGTATAGATGCCCAAGAAAGCCTTCCTGGACTCTTCGTCCAACCCAGAGCCTTTGTTCTCCATCTGTGCGAGGGAGCCTGAGCTCTCTTCTACTGGAGTCTCCTTCTCGGATTCTGGAACCATCAAGCGCTGGTAGAAACCCAGCTGAGGTTGGAGATCTCGAACAGGCTCACGCGAGACGGAGAGATTTTCCCCATTCGGCTTTGCTTCCACAAAATGATTTTTCCCGATAAAAAGTCCCAGGAGGTAAAAGAGGAAAACAAACCCCAATACCACCCCGTAGAGGACAAACGATTCCTTGGGACTCAGCTTTGCGTTCACTCTTCCTCTTTTTTCGCTCCCAAGAAACGACTTAAAATATCGATCGGTAGGGGAAAAATGATGGTGGAATTCTGCTCCATGCCGATCTCAGTCAAGGTAGACAAGTATCGAAGTTGAATCGTCAAAGGTTCGCGGGCCAGAGTCTCAGCCGCATCCAGCAATCTCTGAGAGGCCTGAAATTCACCTTCGGCGTGAATGATCTTGGCACGCTTCTCTCGCTCCGCTTCTGCTTGCCTGGCCATGGCTCGCTGCATTTCGGACGGGAGGTCAACCGTTTTCACCTCCACCATCAAAACCTTGATTCCCCAGGGATCGGTATGCTCATCTAAAATTGTCTGTAAGCGCTCATTCAGTTCTTCCCGTTTACTGAGGAGATCATCCAGTTCCACTTGACCCAAGACCGATCTCAAAGTCGTCTGAGCCAGCTGAGAGGTGGCGTATAGATAGTTTTCCACGCTGACGACGGCTCGGTTGGCATCCACCACACGGAAGTAAACGATGGCGTTGACTTTAACTGAAACATTGTCCCGCGTGATCACATCCTGAGCAGGAACGTCCATGGTAATGGTTCGTAGGCTGATTCGCTCCATTTGGTCGATGGGCCAGAATACGAAAATCAGCCCTGGTCCCTTCGGTTTAGGTAAGAGTTTACCCAAACGGAAAATCACTCCTTTTTCATATTGCCGGAGAATCTTAATGGCTGAGAGGAGATAGATAACAAAAACTGCTATGACAATAAATCCAGGCTGCATTCGAAACCTTCCTTTCCAAACAATTAAGCGTTGAGGGGTGAGCGACACTTCGCCCTACTCTTCCACCGCACCGCTCGGTTATTTGCTTGATTTTGCATTCGACCGTGAACAAGGTTCCACAGTCAGGACTAAATCCTTCGCTCCCAAGACTCGAACCTTGCTGCCGGCAGCAACCGGTTCATCACACACGGCTTGCCACCATTCACCCTTGATAAAAACTTTGCCACCCTCCTGGTCGATCTGCGTGCGAGCCTCTCCAATGTCACCTTCCAAGGACCCTGTACCTGTGATGACCTTTGCCATGTGCGATTTAATCACCAATCGCAATAAAAACACCATAATGATCCCGAAAGAGATCGCAACGGCGAAGGCAAAACCCTTATGAATCCTCACTTCAGGATTAGGTGCATCAATGAGAAGGAGAAGACCAAAGGTCATCGCCACAATTCCTCCGATCCCAAACAGACCAAAGCCCTGAACTTTCAGCTCGGCTATGAAAAGCCCCAGTGCTAAAACAATCAACAGCACTCCGACCAGACTGATGGGAAGGAGGGAAAAGCCCAACAGGGAGAGAAGAAGACAGATTCCACCCAGGACACCCGGAACGAGTAAGCCCGGGCTCGTGAACTCCAAATAAAGCCCTAAAAGTCCAACCACTCCCAGAATCAGCGCCAGATTCGGATCGGCGATGGTGGAAAGGATCTTCTGTCGGACAGTCATTTCCAACAGTTTGACCTGCTGACCCTCAGTCGAAATTTTCTGTATTTCTCCACTAAAGCGAGTGATCTCTCTTCCGTGGAGTTCTTTTAACAGTTCCTCTTCATTCTCGGAAATTAGATCAATCAGCCCTCCCTCCAAAGCCTCACGGGCCGTGTAGGATTTGCTTTCCAAGACACCCTTTTCAGCCAGTTCATAATTGCGTTTGCGCTGTTTGACAATCGCACGCAGATTGGCCAGGGCGTCGTTGGTCACTTTTTCAAGCAGCTTCTCGTTCTCCATCCCAAAGGGAAGGACGGGATGGGCAGCACCGGTGTTAGTACCGGGAGCCATGGCCGCCACATCTGCTGAAAGGAGAACAAAGAACCCCGCGGACGCTGCTCGAGCACCCTTAGGCTCGACATAGCAAACAATCGGTATTTCCGAGTTCAGAATGTTTTGGATGATCTCCTGCATCGACACCCCGAGGCCCCCTGGCGTGGACAACTCAATCAGCAAGAACTCCACCTTGTCCTGCCCGGCCTGCCCTATCGCACCGGTGATGAATTCTGATGTAATCGGATCGATGATTCCGTCAATTTTAACCTTGAGGATTTCACTTTGCGCCGTGGAAGTAACCAGGACAAAGACTAAAGGAAACAACCTCTTCATGCAGGACTCATGTTAGCACTGATAACGGACATGAGACAATCCAGAATCCAGAATCCAGAATCCAGAAGTCAGAAGTCAATATATCCGTGAAAATCCGCTCAGATCTGTGTGATCCGTGATCCCAGAATCCAGAAGCCAGAAGCCAGAATTCAGAATTCAGAATTCAGAAGTTGCGCCGAAGGCCTGAGACGCGCGCCTAAAAAAGCGTAACCTGGAACTTGGAACCCAGAACCTAGAACCTGGAACTCCGGAGGCTCAATCGCTCACCGCTTAAAAGCTCACACGCTGTATAATAGGTCGATCATGGTGAGAATTCGGTTTTTCGCCTCTCTAAAAGATCTAGTCGGGGGGTCGGAGATGGAAATGAAGCTTGAGCAGGAAACTTCAGTCAGAAGCATCTTACATCAACTGAAAGCCCGTTTTCCAGAGCTGAAAAAGTACGAACCCGTGCTTCTGGTTGCCGTCAACCAGAATTACTCCGGGTTCGATGCCTCCGTCTCTCCGGGCGATGAAGTTGCTTTTTTTCCTCCACTCAGTGGAGGAAGGCGATGATTCAAATTGTGGAGGGTAAGATCAACCGAGAAGAGATTGTCAAATCTGTTTCCACTGCGCAATCGGGCGCCATTGTCACGTTTGACGGCACAGTTCGTAACCATGCTCGCGGCAAGCGAGTCACTCATCTCTACTACGAAGCCTTCCCCGAAATGGCCACAAGAGAACTGGAAAAGATTCGCACTCAAGCAATACGGCGGTGGACTCTAAACGGCATGGCCATCGTTCACCGCATCGGGCGGATGGAAATCGGCGAAAGCAGCGTCTTTATCGTTGTTTCCGCCGCTCACCGGGGAGATGCCTTTGAGGCTTGCGAGTTTGCCATCGACACATTGAAAACGACTGTGCCGATCTGGAAAAAAGAGCACTACCAAGACGGCGAAGTCTGGATCGAGGGCTGCGGCCAATGAAGGCGGCAGTCATTACCATCAGTGACGGCTGCTTCCACGAAAAAAAAGAAGACACTTCGGGTCGGGCACTTCATCAAATACTGACCAAGAACAAGTGGGTCGTGGCAGTGACCCGGATTGTCCCCGATAAGATTCCGCCGATTCAAAAACAAATTCTGGAGCTTACCGATCACGGCGAGATCGACCTGATCATCACCACCGGGGGAACAGGCCTGGGTCCTCGGGATGTTACGCCGGAGGCCGTGGCACCCCTCCTGGAAAAGGAAGTGGCTGGATTGGCAGAGCTGATGCGGCTTCGCGGCGTGGAGAGCACCGAGTTTGCAGCACTCTCTCGATCCGTGGCCGGCGTGCGAAATCGGACGCTCATCTTAAGCCTTCCGGGGAGTCCCAAAGGGGCCACCCAATCGCTTCAAGCTGTCCTAAAAGTTCTTCCTCACGCGATCGATCTCCTCCAGGGTCGCACCGAGCACGATTCGAGCTCTTGAGCTGTTAGCTTTTGAGCTGTGAGCTATTGAGCTATGTAGCGTCCGCTCTGAGAGCGGACACTACAGCGCTTTCGAGCTGTGAGCGTCGGTGTTTCATGTCGCATGTTCCAGGTTTCAGGTTTCACGTTGAAGGCAATTCCTTCTGATTCTGAATTCTGGATTCTGGATTCTGGATTCTGGATTCTGATTCTACCCTACAGCCTCTGCCGTCCTGAGAGCGCGCGTGAAAGGGTGACCGTGTCCGTATATTCCAGGTCGCTGCCCACCGGGATTCCCGAAGCGATCCGTGTGATCTTAATACTCAGAGGCTTGATGAGCTTCGATAGATAAAGAGCCGTAGCCTCTCCCTCACTGGTAGGGTTGGTGGCCACAATCACTTCCTCCACCTTCGCCTTCGTGAGGCGATCCAACAGATTTTCCAGCTTTAGATCGTCCGGACCAATTCCGTTAATTGGAGAGATGGCACCGTGGAGAACGTGATAATGGCCTTTGTAAATTCCGGTCTTCTCGATTGAGAGAATGTTGAAAGGTTCTTCCACGACGCAGATCAGTCTTGGATCCCGATTCGGACTCGTGCAGATACGGCAGGGATCCACTCCGGTGATGTTATTGCAGATTGAGCACAAAACCAAACTGGCTTTCAACTGGGAAACGGCCTCAGCCAGCTTCTGACATTGCTCATTGGGCCTGCGAATTAAGTGGAAAACCAACCGCTGGGCGGATTTGGGGCCAATGCCCGGCAGTTTCTTAAATTCTTCGATAAGTCGCTGAACCGGATCTACCGGATTCACCATCTGTGCCTTTTGTCTCCTTTGTCCCCTTGCCCCGTCGTCTCTTCAACGCTAGCCCAGCAACCCCTGCGTAAAGCCGCCGAGATGTGTACTCAAGGCTTCGTCGACCTGACGCCCAGCCTCATTGACAGCCGCCAGTATCAGGTCCTGAAGCATGTCAACATCGTTCGGATCAACTGTCTCCGGATCAATGGTGATAGAAAGAAGCTGTTTGGTTCCATCCATGGTAACGTTCACCATTCCACCTCCGCTGCTGGCCTCCACTCGAAGCTGCCCCATTTCCGCTTGCAGCTTCTCCTGCATCTCTTGCGCTTGTTTCATGAGTTTTTGAAAATTTTTGGTCTGCACTTTCTCAATCCTCTATTTCCTTCTCGACGATGACTTTGCCAGGAAAGGTTTCAATAAAGGCCTTCACCTTCGGATTCTTGGTCGGATCAGATAGATTCTCCAGCGGCTCTTCCAACTTTACTTCAATCTCTGGTGTCGAGCCCGTGATCTTTGCACACAGTCGGGACAGCCGCTCCTGATTCTCCGACTCTAGCACAACCCCGTGATGGAAGGCCTCACCTGTCGGAAAAACAATGGAAAGCTTCCCATTGCCAAAAGTGGTTTGGGACGCATGCTGCAACGAAGAATAAAGACGGATACTCTCTATCTGTACCGCTGAGAGCAAATGAGAAATCACCGGAGAGGCTGAGCCCGGCTCTTCTTTGTCCTTTGATTCGGTAGGCGATTCAGACTTCCTCTCTTTCTTCACTTCCCCAGATGAGCCCTTGCTGAGTGCTTCAAAAAGCGTTCTCCCTTGAGCGGACTGAACCGGCTGAGCTGGTTGTCGCTGGCTTCCAAGCTTCTGTTCTGACTTCAGCTCGTCAATAACTTGTTCCACAGTCGGCAATTGAGCTAGCTCGATGAGCTTCATCAACGTCATTTCAAGGTGAACATGCGGATGTGAATGCCAGCGCAGCTCGTTGTGGGTGCGATTAAGAACATCATAAAAACGAATCAGGTCGAGTTCAGAAAACTGTTCTGCCTGCTTTAGAATTGCTTCTTTTTCGGTATCAGGCAAATTCAAGAGGCGCTCCTCCCACCCCGTCACTTTGCAGACCATCAGATTTCTGACATGGTGAATCAGCTTCCTACAGAAATTCTGAGGATCCACTCCAGAGTGCACCAACTCCTGGACCTGCTCGATCAAACTTTTTTTGTCGCGCTGAAGCACGGCCTCAAGCAAAGTAATGACTGCTCGCTCGTCCACCACACCCAACAAGGTTCGAACATCCTCATCACCGATCTGCTTGCCACTGAAGGCCATAATTTGGTCCAGGGCCGATTGGGCATCGCGCATACTGCCTTGCGCGGCAGCGGCAATGGCCCGCAGGGCATAATCGCTTATCTCAATTCCCTCTTCCCGGCTGATCAGTTTCAAGCGTTCGAGAATGAGGGGAAAAGAAATTGGCTTGAAATCGAACTGTTGGCAGCGCGACGTTATCGTAAGCGGAATCTTATGGTACTCGGTGGTAGCCAGAATGAATTTCACATGCGGCGGAGGTTCTTCCAGCGTCTTTAACAAGGCGTTGAAGGCAGCATTGGAGAGCATGTGAACTTCATCAATAATGAAGATTTTGAAGCGGTCGCGTGCCGTCCCGTAGCGGACACTCTCCCGGAGTTCTCGAACATTATCCACACCGGTGTTGGAAGCCGCATCGATCTCTAGCACGTCCACGTTGTTTGTGGCCGCAATCTCCTGGCAGCCAAGGCACTCACCGCAGGGCGAGGGTGTGGGTCCTTTTTGGCAGTTTAAGGCTTTGGCCAGAATACGGGCCGTACTGGTCTTTCCCACCCCACGCACACCTGAAAATAGGAAGGCATGCGCGACGCGGCCATTGGTGATCGCATTCTGGAGGGTCCGAGTGACGATCTCTTGCCCCACCACTTGTTCAAAGCATTGGGGCCTCCACTTGCGCGCCAAAACCTGATAACTCATCGATTACCTCAGGCACATACCGGGCTTGCAGGATGGCCGCCGCGCTCTTTCCACGAAAATGCGCAAAATCCTCCGCTTGGCCAGGCCTCGGGAGATCTGCGGCACACATGTTGACCCTCTTAATGCTGCTTCCTTCCGGACCTGACATGGTTCGAGGGGCATGCTGCACAGGGCCCGAGACCTGTCACGATAGAGCAGGTCCCGCTGCTTGATGCGCAACCGAAAGGTATACTATACCATCCAGAGCTGGCTGTAATAGAGTTGAAACACGGAGGAGTACCGAAGTGGACGTAACGGGCCCGACTCGAAATCGGGTTGCCTGGTGTTGAGCCGGGCACGTGGGTTCGAATCCCACCTCCTCCGTACCATATCCGTTATATTCATAGACTTAGAGTGGATACTGGCCCAGAATGTAAGACCACCGTCGAACCCCATCCAGGATCTGTTCCATTT
>JALLOM010000076.1 GCA_027717865.1 Acidobacteria bacterium AH-259-O06
AAGAGCAAGTAGGCCGAAGGCAGCCAAGGCCAGCCAGGGAGCAGCCACCCCCGCCCAACTGTGCCCCACACCCTGTGGGGCAGCTCCCTGCGTGAAGGCAACAGCTGCAATGCCCACTCCCATGAGACCTTCTCCACCCACCAGACCGGAACCGAAGAGCACTCCTTTTTCCCGCCGGGAGGCTGCCTTTTCCGGGGATGGCGCTTGTCTTTCCATCCCGCTTCGAAGGAGACCCCCCAAAAAGACCGTGGTCATGGTGCTTACGGGCAAATAGACACCCACGGCGAAGGGAAGGCTGGGGATTCCCGAGGCCTCGACTACCAGGGCTATCGCCACTCCGATGGCAACGAAGCTCCAGGGGAGGGAACTCTCGAGCACCCCGTCGATGACGAGTTTCATTAGCGTCGCCTGAGGGGCGGGTAACTCATCGGTTCCAAACCCGTAGGCGTCGTCCAGAAGGAGTACGGCCAGACACACAAAGGTAGCTGAGGTCAGAACTCCGATCAACTCGCCCATCTGCTGCCGGCGGGGAGTAGCACCCAAAAGAAATCCGGTTTTCAAATCCTGAGAGGTGTCCCCCGCAATCGATGCGGCAATTGCTACGACGCAGCCGACGGTTAGGGCTGTGATTTTTCCCATGTCGTCGGTCCAACCGGCCAGCAGGAAGATCGAGGAGGTCAAGAGCAGCGTCGCAATGGTCATCCCACTGGTGGGATTTGAAGTCACTCCCACCAACCCCACGATGCGGGATGACACAGTGACGAAGAAGAAGGCCGAGATAACAACCAGAACCGCAGCAGCGAGCCTGAGAAGCGTACTCGTTACAGGACCGAAGACGTACGGTACAGTGGTCATTCCTACTGCTATCAGGGCGGCGCCCAGTACCACCACCCGAAGAGACAGATCTTGCCCGGTTCTGGGGAGCGCTAAACCGGCTGTTTCCAAGCGTTCTCTCAGTTGTCGAGCCCCGATTCGGAAGCTTTCCAGCATGGTGGGGATGCTGCGGATGAGCGTAATGAGCCCTCCGGCGGCCACAGCTCCGGCGCCGATGTAGCGCACGTAACGCGTCCAGATCTGCCCGGAGCTCATCTCGGCGATTGTCTTTAATGTTTCAGGATATAAAGGGGTTGATCTTCCTTCGCCCCAAATGGCGATGGCCGGAATAATCACCACCGAGGAAAGCAGCCCCCCGCTCACCATGATGGTGGCGATACGCGGTCCCAGGATATACCCAACGCCAAAGAGCGCAGCCGACATTTCAAATCCGATCTGCCCCTTTTTTAGGAGGGGAATTCGGAAGTGGACGTCATCCGCAAAGAGTCTCATCCACCCGAAGATAAATTTGAACAGGGCGCCGCAGCCCAGACCAACAAACACGTTCCTGGCTCGACCTCCCCCGACCTCACTGGCTACGAGCACCTCGGCGCAAGCAGTTCCCTCAGGGTAAGGAAGTTTTCCGTGCTCACGTTCAATGAGAAACCTTCGCAGTGGAATCATGAACAGCACACCCAACAGGCCTCCAAACATTGCCAGGAGGGTCATCTGAAGCAGGGATGGATCCAATTCCCAGAGGAAGAGGGCAGGCAGGGTAAAGATCACACCGCTCGCCACTGAACTGGATGCGGAACCGATGGTCTGAGAGAGATTTGCTTCTAAAATGCCGCTGGGGTGCCCCATTTTCCCCAACACCTTGAAAGCAGCGACGGTCATCACAGCTACCGGAATCGAGGTGGAGATAGTCAGCCCTGCGCGCAGTCCCAGATAGGCATTGGCAGCCCCAAAGAGGATGCCCAACAAAATGCCCGCCGCGGCAGCCTTAAGGGTAAATTCGAGGGGCTCTTCTGAAGCCGATACGTAGGGCTCGTATGCGGAGCCTTCAGCAATGGGTTGATAAGCACTCTGGCTTAAGCCCCGCCTAGAGTTCACTTTCACTCCAGGATTCTTTCAAGCGCGCCATGTCAAGTGAGATCACCGGAATCATTATCTTCCAAAATCGCCTCAGGCCAAAATTCCTGCATCGATCTTGATGCCGACTGCATGTGAATGCTGTAAAAAAGGAAAATTAGAACAGATGGTGGGATAGATAGTAAGGATGACGAGACTTTATTTGATACAGACCTGACGCACTTGGCGAATGTCGGTTTTTCCGCCGAAGACTTTGAGGATACCGTCTTGTTTGAGGGTGATCATCCCTTCTTTTTTGGCCTGCGCCCGAATCTCCTCCATCAGCTTTTCTTGCTGAGTCATGCGCTTTATTTCGTCCGTCCCCTCGAGCAGCTCATGTATCCCCATACGGCCACGGTAGCCAGCATCCCCGCACCTTCCGCAGCCCTTGGCACGATAAAGGGTCAGGTCCTTGGAATACTCGATGCCGGTTTTCTCGAAGTCTTCTTCATCGTACTCCCTGGCCAAGGCCTGAAACTCATCTTCTTTTGGATGATAGGCCTCTTTACAATCTTTGCAAAGGGTGCGCACCAGACGCTGGGCCAGAATACCCAGCAGAGCATCGGCAAAGTTAAAAGGGTCCATTCCCATATCGAGTAATCGGGTGATGGTTTCCGGTGCACTGTTTGTGTGCAGAGTGCTTAAGACCAGGTGCCCGGTGAGAGAGGCCTCGATTCCAATTTCACAGGTTTCCTTGTCACGCATCTCTCCCACCATGATCACGTCGGGGTCAGCACGCAGAAACGCTCTCATGGCCCGGGCAAACGTAAATCCAATTTTGGGGTGCACCTGAACTTGACGAAGGCCGGCCTGGGTAATTTCTACCGGATCCTCTGCAGTCCAAATCTTACGTTCCGGTGTATTGATGCACCTTAGCGCTGAGTGCAGGGTGGTGGTTTTACCCGATCCGGTGGGTCCCACCACCAAAACGATTCCATAGGGAAACTGCATGAGCTTATTGAAAATTTTCTCGTTCCGCTCAATGAACCCCATGGCATCCAAGGGCATCGGCTCTCCTGAGGTTAAGATGCGCATGACAACATCTTCCAGTCCCCCTTGAGTGGGAAGCGTGGCCACGCGAAGTTCAATGTCTCTGCCACCGAATTTCTTAAACTGGATTTTGCCGTCCTGGGGCAATCTTCTCTCAGCGATGTCCAGATCGGACATGATTTTGATTCTGGAGACCAGCGCTCGTTTGAAGTGGTAGGGTACGGTCTGGTAGTTGTTGCAGATCCCGTCGATCCGGAAGCGGATCTCCATCGGTTTTCTGCCCGGATAGGGCTCAAGATGGATATCGGAGACCCGCCTGTTGTAAGCGTCGTTAATAATTTTGTTGGCCAGTTGGGCGATGGCGCTATCACTTTCGGAGACCTCTTCGATCTGCTCCTCTGCGCTTTCCTCGGCTTGCAGTTGCGCCATGATGTCATCCATGGATTCTGTGGAATCGGCGGTGCCAAAGAAGTAGTTGATGAACTTGACAATGTCTTCCTTCAGGCCGACGCAATATTCGATTTGGGTCGACTTGAGCAGGGTCTGGACCATGTCGCGCTTGGTGAGGTGATTCGGGTCGTCCATGAGGACGGCGACGCGATCAGTCTGCTTCTCCAGAGGGACCCAAAAATTGGTGCGCAGATACTTTTCCTTCAAGTTGTGAAGAAGCTCACCCGGGATGGGAATGGTATCGTCAAACTTCACAAAGCGGCATTTGTAGAATTCACTCAGGGCAGCACCTATGTTGTCTTTACTAACACCGTAGTTTGCCCTCAAGATTCGCTCCACATCCGTTTTCCGCTCACGTGCTTGAGCCACAGCCTTTTCCAGTTCGTCCTGAGTTAGCACGCCTTCCCGGATGAGATAGTCAAACTTGGTGGGGTGTCGACGAGCCAGCCGCTGCTGGTTCTGAAAGGCAATTCCCAGGATTTTGGCGATCTCCTGGGCAGAGTTCTCGTCTTCGTGTGTGAAATTGCTCTCCTCTTTGCGATTGATTAACTGCAGAACACCTAGAGTTTGACGCTCAAATTTGATGGGCACCGCCAGAATCTGGGTCGTGCGAAAGCCGGTCTTCTCATCCCAACTCTTGTCAAATGCAAGGTCAGGATGAAGCGCCTTGATCTCCTGCTCATCATAGGCGTCATAAATATTCACGGTCGCCCCGCTTAGAGCGGCGTAACCGGCAATGCTGGCGGTATCGATAGGAAGGCGGATCTCACTGAGCTCCGTGCCGACTTTAAAGCGTGAAAAGATTTCGTTCTTGCCTTTGTCGGCTACATAGATGGTAATGCGATCGGATTTAAAAAGGGTAAGAATGCGATCCTTGAGGTCGATGAGAATCGCATCAAGCTCCTCGGCCGCGTTGATTTCGTTGGTGATTTCTTGCAGAGCCTGGCGATATGCCAGTTGGGCTTTTAATTCCCTGACATCTGCAGAGCCCTTTTCTAAGTATTGAAGAGCCATGTGCACACAACCTCAGAGTCACCCGGGCGTTTTACACACACACCAACGCCCCGGTCCCTGCTAAACTACTGTAACCTACTGGGTTAGGAATGGTCAAGTCAGAAAACCCCTTCGTTGATTGATTGTGCAAAAATATGTCCTCGGTTCACCCCCACGTCCTTTCAAGCTCTTGGGTACGCCAAATCCTGTATTCTCTTGAAAAAAAGGCGCTTTTGCCGTTGGTTCAGAGTCAATTCCGGGTCAGGACATCCCTGCGGATGCGAAAGTCCGCCTTTTTCTCCTCTTTCACACCTCTTTTTACTTCCTCTTGTTGGATCCTCAGACGCAGGTTATTGGTGCTGTCGGCGTTTGCCAGCGCTTGATCGAGATCGATCTGCCCCTCCATGTAAAGGTCGAAGACAGACGCATCAAACGTCTGGCAACCCTCCTGTTCTCCCTGTTCCATCGCTTCCTTGATCGAATCCACCTTAGCTTTTTTGATCAGGTCCTTGATTCGGGGCGTATCCATCATGATCTCAAGGGCGGCAGTCCGCCTTCCATCCATAGTTTTGATCAACCGCTGAGAGATGATCGATCTCAGATTCAAGGAGAGTTGCAAATAGATTTGTGGATGTCTTTCCTCTGGAAAGAAGTTCAGGATGCGTTCAATGGCCTGGTTGGCGTTGTTGGAGTGCAGCGTCCCCAGGCACAAATGGCCGGTCTCGGC
This sequence comes from Acidobacteria bacterium AH-259-O06, assembly GCA_027717865.1. Taxonomy (GTDB): domain Bacteria; phylum Acidobacteriota; class UBA6911; order RPQK01; family JADFOI01; genus JALLOL01. The sequence goes on from JALLOM010000076.1 coordinate 5,105, forward strand.
AAAGGTAGTGGCTGCTTCCATTGTCTCCGTATCGCGAATCTCACCGATGAGAATCACGTCCGGGGCCTGTCGCAGAGTATTCTTCAGAGCAGCTTGGAAGGACAGGGTATCGAAGCCTACCTCACGTTGGGTGATGACACATCTCTTGTGAGAGTGGACGTATTCCACCGGATCTTCAATGCTGACGATGTGACCCGAGGCGTTGGAGTTACGATGATCGATCATGGCTGCCAAGGTGGTGGACTTACCTGAGCCCGTGGCTCCGACCACCAAAACCATGCCACGGTTGGTCATCACGATATCCTTCAAGATGGCGGGGAGGCCCAGTTCATCAATGGTCATGATTTCCAACTTGATCTGGCGGATGACCATTCCTGGATGGCCTCGCTGCTGGAAGATGTTCACGCGAAAGCGGCCCAGCTCCTGGTAGCTCAAAGCAAGGTTCATCTCTTTAGTTTCGGCAAAGGTCTTCTTTTGCCTCTCATCCATGACCCCCTGACACAGTTCTGTTACTACCGCGGCACTCAACTTCTTTTCGCCCATGGGCCGGGTGCTTCCCTCAACCCGATACGTGGGAGGAAGACCCACGGTCAAATAAATGTCCGAGGCATCTTTTTTCACCATCAGCTCTAGTAAGGTACGAATTTCCATGGCTCCTCCTTTGTTCAAATCCAAAACAAATCGGCACCGCTAGTGTGCGATCGAGGATCTGGCCGCCGCAGCCGGGCCGAAAAGATTCGGGTTTTTACTCTTGGATTGGGCCTCCTCCTTAGTAATCAGTCCCCTGTTGACTAACTCGACAAGGGCCGCATCCATTGTCTTCATTCCGTCTTTTTTCCCTGTCTGCATGGCCGATTGAATCTGGTGAATTTTTCCCTCCCGGATGAGGTGACGCAGCGGAGGCGTGCCCACCAGAATCTCCAGGGCAGCCACCCGGCCTCCTCCAATCTTCCTGCACAGTGTCTGGGTGATGATGGCCTGCAGAGATTCGGCTAGTTGCGTTCGGATCTGAGACTGCTGAGCAGCGGGGAAGACGTCAATGATACGGTCCACAGTCTGATGAGCGCTGGGCGAGTGCAATGTTGCAAAGACCAGGTGACCCGTTTCAGCAGCCGTAACGGCCAACTGGATGGTCTCAAGATCGCGCATTTCCCCCACCAGGATTACATCCGGGTCTTCACGCAGGGCACTGCGCAGCGCGTTGGCAAACGAATGTGTGTGGGGACCCAGTTCTCGCTGATTGAGGAGGCACTTCTTTGATTGGTGAACGAATTCGATAGGATCTTCCACCGTTATGATGTGACCTTCCTCGCTGTTATTAATGTGGTCGACCATGGCTGCCAGGGTGGTCGATTTGCCACTTCCTGTTGGACCGGTTACCAGGACGAGCCCCTTCTCCTGCTCGCAAAGCTTTCTCATGATGGGGGGCAGACCAAGCTCCTCCAAAGACAAGATTTTGGTTGGAATGGTGCGAAAGACGGCAGCTTTCCCTCTGCGCTGCAAAAAAACATTGACGCGGAAGCGGCCGATGTCACCCAGCTCAAACGAGAAGTCCAGCTCGTGAAGTTCCTCGAAGTCCTTGCGCTGGTTATCGGTCATGATGTCATAGACCATCCTGTGGACGTCCTCTTCGGCGAGTCGAGGATGATCCAGCTTCTTCATGTCACCATGAATCCGCACTATAGCAGGTTCTCCGGCGCTAATATGAATGTCTGAGGCACCTTCCTCAACCGCAAATCGGAGCAATTGAGTTATGTCCATACCCTCGTTCCTTTCCTTTCGCTTCTTAGGGATGACAAAAAAGGCCCCTCTTTTCAGTTGAGATTCTCATCAGAAGTTGTGAATATGCTACTACATAAGGAGCCAGAGGAACAAGGAAAAGAGGCATATTTATGCGCGTATGCGGGCAGGAAATCGGAATTTAGGAGCCAGGAGCCCGGAGCCAGGAGTCAGGAGTCAGGAGTCAGGAGCCCGGAGTCAGGAGGCTGACCACAGGACAGCACCACAGCACGACGGCACAAAAGCTCAACGGCTCAATAGCTCGGAACGAATAACTGGAACAGCAACAGCATGAAATTGCAGTATGGAGGTCTTGCGCCTGGTTCCTGGTAAAATAAGTCCTGCCAATTACACTTGCTGGGCTTTTTTTTCTTGCACCCTTCTTTGAGAGTGAATATAGTGAGTAGCCAGACCATACCAACTGGAAGGAGGATCTATGGGCAAAGAGAAAAAGGTCGACAAGGGCGGCTCCAACTTCTCCCGTCGTGATTTTCTGCGGGGTAGTACGGCTGGCGCTCTTTCCAGCGGATTGCTTTCCGGGCGAGCAATGGGGACGCCTGCCGAGGCTGCTCTTGACGTGCAAATCCTCGGGCCCGAGCCTCTCCCAATGACGCTTGGCATTAATGGTAAGACTCACCGAATGAAGCTGGAACCGCGCGTGACCTTGCTGGATGCACTTCGCAATCATCTCGACTTGACCGGTGCTAAGAAGGTTTGCGACCGTGCGACCTGCGGCGCCTGCACGGTGATTCTCAATGGAAAGCCTGCCTACGCTTGCACTGTATTGGCCATTGAGGCACAGGGAAAGGAAATTCAAACCATTGAGGGTCTGGCTTCAGGTGAGGAGCTTCACCCCATGCAGGCCGCTTTTATCGAAAACGATGCACAGCAGTGCGGTTTCTGCACACCGGGTTTTGTGATGGCCTGTAAGGCATTTTTGGACCAAAACCCGAACCCAAGCCGAGAAGACATCGAGAAAGGACTCGGGGGCAACCTTTGCCGCTGCGGTACCTACGTGGGTATCCGCCAGGCCGTGCTGGATGTCGCCAGGGCGGGGAAAGGAGGAGAAGGTAATGCCTGAATATTACTGGCCTGAAGAGGGAAAGAGGAGTTTGATTGGGAAAAGGCATTCCAGGCTGGACGGGCCGGCTAAAGTGTCGGGGAAGGCAAGGTACGCCTACGACACCAACCGCCCAGGGATGCTCTTTGGGAAAGGTTTGCGCTGTCCCCATGCCCATGCTCGGATCACTAAGTTGGATACGTCGGCGGCCAAGAAAATGCCAGGTGTTAAGGCCGTGCGCGTGGTTCAGGATGTGGGCTCAGAAATTCACTTCGCTCTGGATGAGATTGTCTTCCTGGCAGCGGTGACTGAGGAGATCGCAACAGACGCCATTCGCGCGATCAAGGTGGAGTACGAAGTTCTTCCTCACTTCGTAACAGAGGAGCAGCGCGATAAGGCTCCCGAGGCCAAACCGGCAGAGGAGGAGGTGACCGGAGAGCCGAATGCTGCCATGGAAGCTGCGGATGTTAAGGTAGAAGGCTACTATGGGATTGTCCCCATTGCTCATTGTTGTCTGGAAGCACATGGGCAGGTCTGCGAGTGGGACGATGAGCAGAACATGACCGCCTGGTGCTCGACGCAAAATGTCTCGGGAATGCCCGCACAATTCGCGGAAAAATTGAACATCCCGGCCTCCAATGTTCGGGCCATCACCCAGTATATGGGGGGCGGTTTTGGAAGTAAATTCAGCGCTGACCGGTGGGGAATCGAGTGCGCTGAACTGGCCCGTGAGGCAGGGGCCCCAGTGAAATTGATGCTGGAGCGGGACGCAGAGATGACCGTGGCTGGAGACCGGCCTTCCGCATACGCTCGGATTCAGCTGGGTGCCAAAAGGGATGGCACCCTTACAGCCTGGGTCTCGGAATCCTGGGGTTCAGGAGGCGTAGGTGGTCGTGGCGCTCCACCTCTACCTTATATTTTTCAGGTCCCCAACCGGCGCCACCAACACACTGCGGTGAGAACCAACCGGGCCGGTGCCCGAGCCTGGCGCGCACCGCGTCATCCACAGGCTTGTCACTTGACGATGGGTGTCTTGGAGGATTTGGCCGCTGCGCTTAGAATGGACCCTCTGGATTTATTCCTGAAAAACGTGTCCATCATGGGTCCACGGGCCAAAACCTTTGAGGAAGAGCTCAAAAAGGCTGCCGAGTTGATGGAGTGGAAAAAGAAGTGGCATCCTCGCGGAGACAGCGGCAGCGGTCGAGTCAAGAGAGGGCTCGGCTTAGCCATGCACACCTGGGGAGGCCGGGCACATCGCAGCAACTGTGAACTACGTGTTTACCCGGATGGCTCTGTCGAGGCTAAACTGGGCAGCCAGGACCTGGGAACGGGCACCAGAACAGTGATCGCTATTGTCCTGGCAGAGACCTTCGGAGTGCCACTTGAAGCGGTCAAAGTGAACATCGGAGATAGTCGATATCCCGCCTCAGGAGCTTCCGGCGGCAGCACAACGGTCGGAGGCGTCAGTTCCTCCACACGAAGGGCTGCTCAGAATGCTCTGGAGCAGTTATTTGCCAAGGTTGCTCCTGATCTTGGAGTGAGCCCCGATCAACTGGAAGCGGTCGAGGGCAGAATCCAGGTGAAAGGAAATTCCGGCAAGAATCTTTCCTGGAAGCAGGCAACTGCCAAAATCGGGGTGAACCCCATCAGTGTCACTGGTGCAAATCCAGGTGCTGGGAAGCTGAATGACAGCGGTGTGGGCGGCGTTCAAATGGCCGATGTCTCTGTCGATGTGGAAACAGGCCTGGTCAAGATCAACAAGATGGTTGCCGTGCAGGATTGTGGCTTGATCATTGACTTGAAGACTGCGGAGAGCCAGGTTTATGGAGCACTGATTATGGGGATCGCTTACGCGCTTTCGGAAGAGAAAATCGTCGATCCCGTGACGGGGCGCATCCTCAATGCCAATATGGAGTTTTACAAGCTGCCGGGTGTTGGCGACATAGGCGAGTTGGTGGTGCACATGATGCAGGGGCGCCGTTACGATGAGCGGGGTGTGATCGGTTTGGGTGAGCCACCGGTCATCTCACCCGGTGCTGCTATCGGTAATGCGGTAGCCAACGCCATCGGTGTGAGAGTACCCTACTTGCCCGCCACGCCGGATCGCGTACTGAGCGCTCTGGAGAAAGGAGGGATGGCCTGATGCAAGCCTTTGAGTATGTGAGTCCTGCCACAAAGCAGGATGCTGTCAAGTTGCTGGCCGGTGCCGGTGCGGAAAGCGCGGTGTTGGCCGGTGGAACAGACTTGCTGAGCTTGATGAAGGACTATGTTATAGCGCCGAAACGGGTTGTGAATATCAAGTCCATCAAAGAGCTTCAAGGGATCCGCTATGATTCAAGACGAGGACTGAAACTAGGCGTCCTCACCACGCTCGACCAACTGCTGGCCGACAAGAAGATCAAGCAGGAGTATTCGTCGCTCTGGCAAGCAGCCCAAGGAGTCCGCAGCCCCCAAATTCAGAACATGGGAACGGTTGGAGGTGACCTCTGCCAAAGACCTCGATGTTGGTATTATCGAAACGGATATGGTCTGCTGGCCATGCAAAATGGGAAATCCATGGTGCTCGAGGGAGACAACCGTTACCATGCGATCCTGGGGAATACCGGTCCGGCTTATTTCGTGAACGCCTCCAGCTTGGCTCCAGCTTTAATCGCACTGGGTTCAAGACTCAAGATTTTTGGACCCGACGGCGCTCGGGAAGTTGATTTGCAGGATTTTTACCTGATTCCAACCAAGCAGGGAGAGAGGGAGTACAAACTGGCAGCAGCAGAAATTGTGACCGACATCCTTGTCCCTCCGGCTTCAAGGCGAAACAATGCCACCTATGAGGTACGGCAGAAGGAAGCTCTTGATTGGCCTTTGGCAGCGGCGGCTGTAGCGCTGCAGATGGATGGAAGCCGAGTCAAGACTGCTCGAGTTGTTCTGGGACACGTCGCCCCCATTCCCTGGAGGACCCCTCAAGCGGAGAAGTTTCTGGCCGGCAAAACAATTGGTGAGGATGTCGCTGAGAGGGCGGGAGAAGCTGCCGTAACCGGAGCGAGGCCACTGAGTGGAAATAAATACAAAATCCGGCTAGCTCGCGTGGCGGTCAAAAGAGCCATCCTGCGGGCCACGGGTACGGAGGTTTAACCATGTCTACAAGCCCGAAATTATTGAGAAACCGGTGCCGGCGTTTGCGTTCGAAGGGAATGTTTATCGATGTTGAGCCCGATCCCACAGTTCCCGATATGAATGACGGGTGCTTCTGGTGCACCCATACCATGAACGCTCTGGGACCGGATGGCAAGGGGGCCGACGACGAGAGTTGCCGCCCGGGACGCTCATGCTATGAGCCTGTGTAAGGAATAAGGGAACTTCTTTTTCACTCGACCGCTCAGGCTCGAGCTTCCGTTTGAAGTTCTGTTCAAAACTTTGATAGCATAAACAAGAAGGTCTGAAATCATAAACATGGAGGTAGACGAAAGTTAAAATGAGAAAAGTATTCTTCAGTTTGATCCTCGCCGTTGTGCTGTTGGCCCCCTTAAGCGCTGCGGACGCGACGATCGTGGGAGACTATGTGGAAGCGCGGACTGCAGATGTCTATACCGGTTCCTGCTTTGCCAACGCTGAAGTCAACCTCACCGGCCAGGAAGCAATTATGGCGTGGCGTGTTCGCCAAGGCACTTGGAGCGGTGTGTCTCTTGACGGACTCAGTGTTGTGGCCGTCATCAAGGCCAATGCGACACTGGGAGATCCTTTCGCCAATCCACTACCGGCTCGCTCACTCATCGTGGTGGATGATCGGGCAAGTCAGGAGCAGAAGCGGGCATTGGCGGGATTTGCACAGTCGATGGCAGGTGATCTCCTGGAGAACGTCGTGTCTGTGCAGGCCGCCGAAATTGATATGGTCTTGGATCGGAGCAGCAACTCTGTGAGCCTGCGAGCAGGGGATGTCATCACCATTAAAACCCGAGCCCTGACCCCAAAAGATCTCCTGTGTGGCAATGAAGAGGTCTACTATCCGCCCCTGACGGAAGTTTCCGAGGCCGTTCCAGCCTTCAGTTTGCAGCACGAGTTTCGCGGAGAGGGGCTGGACAGTACCTGGAGCAGTCCCGAAAGACGGAGTGCCTTTATCGGTACCTTTGCGCGCTGAGCCGAGACAGGGA
>JALLOM010000077.1 GCA_027717865.1 Acidobacteria bacterium AH-259-O06
CATCAAACGCAAGAACTCGGAGTCTTGGTGAAACTTTTGAAAAACGGTGTCGTCCATCAGCCTCCGCTTGTCTGAGAAACCAGCTGAAAGTGCTCTCCCTAAATAATTCAAACACGCTTCTTTATATTCCAACTCCGCAAAAATTCGGGCGGTCTGATACAGTCTTTCCGGATCAGGACCACGGGGAGATTCGGGGGGTAGGTCGATCACATCCGCTTTGTTGAGAATTTCCGGGTCGAGCTCGAGTGCCGTCTGATAAGCACTTAACCCTCTTTTATAGTCGTCCACCCTGAGGTAAGTGTGCCCCAGGTTGAGGTAGAAATTTGCCTCCCTCGGGCGTAAATTGATCGCTTTTTTGAAGGATCGGATTGCCCTTTTATTCTCCTGGTACGCAAGATAGATGATACCTCTTGTGTTGTATGCAAAAGGATAATCAGGGTTGAGCCCTATGGATCGTCTTACTGCCTTTTCTCCCTGCTGGAATTGCTGCAAACGAGAATAGGCAATGGCCAATTTATTGAAAATGACCTCGTAGTAGGGGTTAAAAAAAGCAGCCTCAGAATACTTCAGAAGAGCCAAGTGGTCCTTGCCTTCGACCAGCAGCTGGTCTCCCTCGGCCATCAAACGGAACGAGCGCAGGACATTCTCTCGCGGAACCGGCAGCTTTTTAATGCGTGCGGGCCCACAGGCTGATAAAGCCAGGACAATCAAAGCGAAGATAAGCTTCACCTTCATGGCTAATTTTTCATCTTAACACGACTTTTGTAGGTAAGACATGAAGGGAAACAATGGCTTGGGGGAAGACAGTTCAATATTGTTGTTGCAGCAGAGCCAAGCTTCATTGCCCCTTTGCCCCACGTGTTCTACAATGATGCGTGACCAAGGTACCCATATGGGGAGAAAGAAGAGCGAAGAGGCATTGGCTCACGAAGCGATTGAACAGGTCTTGGCTCAAATTATTGATGAGTGGTACGAAAGGGTGGCGCCTCACTACCTTACTCAGGAACAGCCGAGCACCAATCGCAGTACGGAAAAAAGAGAAGAAGAATTAAAACGGTTTCATGACGAGAAGGGCCATCGCATTAAGTTCAATAAGGATGAACTTGATTTCACCTATGGACTAAGATCCTACTGGAAAGATGGACAGTACACCATTGAAATCAGCGTCAATAATAAGGTGGAAAATTTCGACTACGATGATTTCCAAAGGCGCCTTCTCTCGCATTATAGGAGAGCGGGGCAGCAAGGAGTCCCTACTCCTTACGAGCTGAGAAGTTATTCTTATCAAGAGATTTTCCGACTTGAACCGAACCCCGAGGAAGCTTTCAGTGTTGAAAGACGCGAGGAAAAAGCAGACATTATGCGTTTTTCTTTCCGGCTAAGTGATCAGTTCACCAGGAACCTGGGTTCTCACCCGTTGTCAAGCAGACAGCTGATCGAGAACTACTGCGTCTCACCTTTTCGAAGCATCTACGCCAAGGTTTACCGCCGCAGTTCATCATGACCTGGCTGCTGGGCCGGCGGTTTCTTCTGGACCCGGGCACAGCGTCCCTGATCGCGACCGTCACGGGGTGTCGCAAAAGGCGAATCATGGCGGAACCAGAGCCGCGACCATCAGGGAGCGGTAGGAAATCCAACAGGAACTGCTGTAAATCTTTGATTTCCAGAATGTTTTGCTTCCCGCCGCTCCTTCACAGTCGTGGCTCTGTTTTGCGGTGTGCTAGGACGCTCACTTTTGCGACACCCTCTTACAGTCGCGGCTCTGTGGATAACGGGGGTAACCCGCTGCTACGACGGCGGTGTATATTTCAGGCCCGAACCGGTCAACAGGATGACGACCTTCCGCTCAGCCAAATCTGCATGTCGACACAATCTTGACAATCCAGGGAGAACCACGGCCGACGTAGGTTCCACAAAGAAACCTCTGTGGCTCAAAGCAGTTATCCCTTTGTGGATTTCCTCTTCGCTGACAATAATCACACAACCCTGGCTCTCACGGATCACGGCCAGAATCTCCTCAAAGCGTGGACTATCGGTGTGGGCGATGCCTTCGGCTATGGTGGAGCCATAGGTTTTTCGCTTATGGCCGCTTTTCCATGCGTCGTAAAAGGGACAACAGTTCTGAGCTTGCACTCCGACGATGTGAGGCAGATGGCTGATTATTCCTTGATCGCGAAGTTCCCGAAAACCTACGCCCAGCGAAAGAATAATGGTTCCTACTCCCATAGGTGCCATCACGTAGTCCGGTGCCTCCCAGCCCAGCTGCTCGACAATCTCAAAGCTGCATGTCTTAGTCCCCTCAATAAAATAGGGGTTCCAAATCTGGTTTGCATAGTAGGCGTTCTTTGCAGCGCGCTGAGCGGCTTTGGCCGTTTCTTCCCGGTCTCCAGAGACCTCCACCAGCTCGGCCCCGTAGATCTTGATCTGCTGCTTTTTATTTGGAGAAGCCCTCTGGGGCACGAAAATGCGAGCGCTCACTCGGGCACGTGCACAGTAAGCGGCGACGGAGGCACCAGCATTGCCGGATGAATCCTCCACGATTCGCTCGATACCCATCTCCTTAATCCGGCTGATGAGCACGGATGTGCCGCGGTCCTTGACGGATCCGGTGGGAGCAACATATTCCAGCTTCCACCACAGATCCAACCCATCGACCCGATCGAGGACAAGGGGCGAATAACCCTCCTGGAAAGACACGATGTGCCGATCGCTTTCGATCGGCAAGGCTTCGCGATAGCGCCAGATTGTGGATGGTCGTTTTTGCAGTTCCTGTCGATCCGGGAACTCATAAGAGAAACTCAAAACAAATGGCCCCCCACACGAACACCGCCACTGGTTCGTGTCTGCAGAGACTCGGGCGCTGCATCGAGGACAATGTAATTCCACAGTCGATCTCCTTTGTTTTAGTGCGAGGTCTTGCCAATTCTATCGAAAAGCCAGGCAGAACAAAGTGTATTGTGCAACGAGTATTCTGTCCTTGCAATTCTTCTCGCTTCGTGCTTATTGATTAAACTTGGAAGACCGTAGGGGCGCGCCGGTGGCTCGCCCGCGCCGAAGATGCAGCAAGAACAGTTCGGGCGAGCCATCGGCTCGCCCCCACCATTTTTGGGGCATGCCGATGGTGGGAAAAGATAACGGAAGGTAGCAACATGCGACAGAAGATTGGTCTGATCAGTGGTCCCATAATCTTTTTCCTAGTTATTTGGCTTCCGGAGTCTTCCGGACTTTCAGGGGAAGGGCAGACAGTACTGGCCACCGCTTTTCTGATGGCCCTGTGGTGGATTACTGAAGCCTTACCCATAGCCGCCACTGCACTCCTACCGCTGGCCATCTTCCCCCTGATGCGTGTGGCGCCGGTCGCTGAGATCTCCAGCTCATACATGGACCCGAATATCGTATTGTTCATGGGTGGATTCTTTCTGGCTATGTCTATCCAGAAGTGGAACCTTCATAAGCGTGTCGCTCTGTGGATCATTTACTGGATGGGCACAAATCTGCAGCGACTGGTTCTGGGGTTTATGGTCGCCACCGCATTTCTCTCAATGTGGGTCAGCAATACGGCAACCGCCATCATGATGCTGCCCATTGGGACAGCGGTGATCATGCGCCTGTCGGAGAGCGGACTTTCTCGCAAATCAAAATTTCCAGTAGTCCTTATGCTGGCCATCGCCTACGCAGCCAGCATAGGTGGAGTCACCACTCTAATCGGAACACCACCCAATATTGTCTTCGCAGCCCAATTCGCCCGCTTATTTCCGGACAGACCCGACGTCAGTTTTGCGAAATGGTTAACAATAGGATTGCCCTTTACTCTGCTGTGCCTTCCGTTGGCCTGGCTATACCTGACCCGCATCTACTCCTCTGTGGAGAAAGGGTCTTTTCAGGCGAGCCGCGGCATCATAACACAGGAAATTGCAAAGTTGGGGGTCATGAGTCGGGGTGAAAAGGCTACAGCTTTCATCTTTACCCTCACCGCTTTGGGCTGGATTTTCCGTAAAGATTTGTCCATCGGAACTTTTGTCATCCCGGGCTGGGCCCCCCTGCTTGGAGTGTCCAACTATGTTCACGATTCCACCGTCGCAATGATTTCATCTCTGATTTTGTTCTCCACTCCTGTCGACTGGAAAAATCGGGAGTTCCTTTTGGACTGGGACTGGGCTAAACGAATCCCTTGGGGCATATTGATCCTCTTCGGTGGCGGAATTGCTCTAGCAAAGGGTTTTCAAACCAGTGGTCTGGCCACTTGGGCAGCCACGGGATTGGAGTGGTTCCACGGAGTACCCGTAATCGCGCTCATCGTTCTAACCTCTGTCATTCTCTCTTTTCTCACGGAACTTACCTCGAACACAGCCACAACCACGATTTTCCTGCCCATCCTGGCTGCAACAGCAAGCAGTTTTGAAGTCCCTCCGGAACTACTGATGATTCCCGCTACCATTTCAGCCTCCTGCGCTTTTATGCTGCCGGTGGCGACACCGCCCAACGCAATCGTATTCGCAAGTAAATATCTCACCATTCCCGACATGGCCAGGGCTGGAATATGGATGAATCTTATTGGTGTCCTGATCACCACCCTGATCGTGTCTGTAATAGGGACACAGATGTTTGACTTTCCTTTCTTAAGCCTGTTCTGATGCTAGAGAAGAGGAATTACCACCTGAGATATGCCCCGAGCCTAGCTCTGCTTGGTAAGGAACTCACCATTGATCGGCGGCTCGAAAAATTTGTCCGGCACGGCTTCGATGCCACCGAGTACAGCTGTGCGGGCCAGCCAAATTGTGGTCTGATGCGCCACTCTCTGAGCAAGGTGGAAGAAATGCGTAAAAAGTTGGACCTGCTTGGCATGGAGATGGGAGTTTTTGTGGTGAATCCCGGCGCGTTTAATAATAACGGGGGGCTGTGTGATGGTGCAGAACGACAGACCTTTCTGGCTGAGCTTCACAAGGCGATCAAATACCACCAGGTCATCGGAAATCACTTTTGCACGGTCTTGGTCGGATCTGAAAAAGGGGGCATGAGTCGCGACCAGCAGAGAAAAAATGTCATCGAGGGACTAACAAGGGCAGCTGAAATTCTTGAAAGCACCGACCTAACAATCGTAGTTGAGCCGATCAACTTGATAGACAGGCCCGACTCTTTTCTGGTCCGCTCAGACGAAGCGGCCGGGATCATTACAGAAATAGAAAGCTCGCATGTAAGAATTCTTTTCGACATCCACCACCAGCGGCTCTCGGAAGGAAACCTGATCGGCAACATTCGAAAACATCACGCCTATATCGGCTATTACCAGGCTGCAGACGTACCCGGTCGCAAGGAGCCAGGCACCGGCGAAATTAACTGGCGCAGTGTCTTTAAAGCAATATACGAGACGGGATATAGGGGTTTTGTAGGTATGGAGCACGGACTCTCTACACCGGGAGAAGTTGGTCTGGAGAAGTGCTTCGAAGCCTATCGCCAAGCCGATGCATGGTAAGAGCGAGCCGCCGGAGGCTCTCTCAAAACCCGAATTCCAGCGCAGACGACGGAGGCGCGACCGTCAGGGAGCGGCGGGAAATTGAACATGTATTTACTGTAAGTCTTTGTTCTGTTTCTCGCCGCTCCTTGACAGTCGCGGCTCTGTTTGCTGCCGTCTGCTACCACAGTCAGTTTTGAGACAGCCGCCGCCGGCTCGCTCTTACAGAGCACTTGGGTCCAGGTTCTGCCGAACTGCTTCCAGCAGCCCTATGATCTCATCAGTCGCTTCTCGAGCAGTCCCGCTTCCACACAGATCCGGAGTCTTTTTGGCCCCCTCTTTGAGGTACTGCACAATCGTTTGATAGATGCAATCAGCCGCCTCCATTTCATTTAAGGATTCAAGCATCATTTGGCCTGCCAGAATAGCCGCAACCGGATTTGCAATTCCCTTTCCAGCGATGTCAGGTGCCGACCCATGGACCGGTTCAAACATGGAAGGATAATCGTGTGTGGGATTTATGTTCGCACTCGGTGCCAGTCCCAGGCTTCCTGTTACGGCTGCTGTGATTTCGCTGATGATATCGCCAAACAAGTTCGAGGCGACCAGCACATCGAAGTCCTCCGGGCGCCAGATGAGGTCCATACACGCCGCATCAACGAGAAGGGATTCGGTTTGAATCTTGGGATATTCCTGGGCCACTCGTGCGAATATTTCATCCCAGAGAACCATTACAAATCCCTGGGCATTGGATTTCGTGATTGAAGTCACCTTTCTTTTTTTGTTGCGCTTGACGGCCAGATCGAAGGCAAACCGAATGATTCTTTCCGTACCCCGAGAAGTGAAGACGGAAGTTTGAACCGCCACTTCCTTCTCCAAACCCTTATGAACACGCCCACCCACTTGCGCATATTCACCTTCGGTGTTTTCTCGAACAACCACACAGTCTATTGTTCCTGGTTGTTTATCGGCAAGAGGGGAAGCGACTCCACCAAACAAAAAAGCCGGCCGCACATTGGCAAACTGCTGAAAAGTTTGGCGAATCGGCAAGAGGAGCCCACCCAGAGTCACATTATCAGGCACCCGAGGGTCACCCACCGCCCCCAAATAGATAGCGTCTGCGTCCTTCAACTCTCGAAGCGCCGTCTCGGGCATCATCGAGCCATGTTTCAAATAATATTCGCTGCCCCAAGGGTAGCGCTCAAGTTGCAGGCGAAAGCCGTACATGGAAGCGGTACGCTCGAGCACGCGGATTCCTTCATCAATTACTTCTACTCCGATGCCATCTCCTGGAATTGCCGCAATATTGTAAGTTTTCATCTTGAACCACTTTCTGGTTGCATTAATTGGCGTTCGAATTAGACATGAGAGGGGCCCTTGCGCGCGGCTTCGAGGGCAGCGTTAATCGGTTCCTGCCGTGCCGGCCGCTCCAGCGACATAAAGAAAATCTCTGCGGTTCATCTGTTGCACAAAAGATCCCCTTTTGAATCCTAACCACAAACAGAATCCTTCTGTAAGGTTTCTCAATTCTTACACGTTGGCACTTAATTCGGAACAAATTTTTGGTTGTACGTTTGATGTCCACAATGCTGTAACTGCTGATCAGGTGCTCAGGAAATATTACCGATACATCCGCCACTGACGCGGACTTAAACCGGCCAAGACTCTCCCTTGATCGCCATGTCCCAAAAAAGCAGCTCATACTGCCCGGTGAGCCGAAAAACCTCGATCATCTTCTCTTGCAACGAGGTCGAAGCTTGATCGGCCAGGTTGTCCAGTACACCCTCAATCCAGTTAATCCACTGCTGAAAGTTTTCATCTGACCATTTCTCGATAAAAGGCTGCCAGGGCGATTCGCCTTTCAGGTTTCCTTTGACCCAGGTCCAAGAATCAAAATAGGCCTTCTCCGCACCATAAAGTAGAGCGAAGCTCTCCTCAAAGCTAGCCGAGTGAGCCGTAGCCAACATGAACTGTAGGTAGGCATGGCAGGTAGGGGTAATCCTCAGATTGTCCAGGGAGACATTCTTCTTAGAAGCCATTTCCTCAAACAACCTCAGCTCCTCGTGCAGAGCACCAATGGCGGGAGCCAGCCCGGAGCGGATGCAAAGGGGCGCCCGCGACACCATGACTGAGATGAAGGGGATCGCGCCCTGCACAAACAAGTAGTCCTGCTGAAGCCAGTTGGCAAAGATGGCATCTTCGATACGGCACTCCGCCGTCTCTTTTAAGAATGGGTGTCCTAACATGGTATCCCAAATGGATCGGGCCTTCTCTAGAAGCTCTTCGTGAAAAGACATGAGGTCATTCTAAACAAGGGGGCCGAGCGGAAAAAGGGGTCAGACCTTGAGTTTTTCGTTTTTCGGTCCGAAAAACGAAAAACTCAAGGTCTGACCCCTTTTTCACCCCTTCCCTCACTGCTGGGAAGTGTACTCGGGTCGGGAGATGCCGTTCAAGTCCCACACAACCTGCCCTTGGCGGATCGTCAACTCACATTGCAGTTTCTGTGTTCCCGACATTTTGCCGCCGCCAACGTCAAGGAACCCGAAATTGCCTTGCCTCAGATTGAGTACCGCCACATCGGCCACCGCACCCACGCTCAAGTGCCCGAGATCGGTCTGCTTAATGAACTGAGCAGGATTCCAGGTGGCACGCCGAATGACCTCCTGAATCGACATACCCATGTTCAGAAACTTAGACATGACGTTAAGCATGTTCTTCATGCCGGCGTTCATACTGCCGGTATGCAGGTCGGTGCTGATCGAATTCGGGACAAATTCCTGCGCCACAGCAGGCACCGCCTGACGGAAAAGAAAACTGCCGGCACCATGACCCACATCAAAGATCACGCCGCGTTTCTGCGCTTCGAACAGGTAAGATCGAACTTTGCCTCCCTCGTCGAGCATGGGCACCCGGCCCAGATAAGTATGGGTGTAAATATCGCCTGGGCGGAGATGCTTGAGGACGAGCTCCTGGAAGGGTCGCTCCGGTACAAACTGGCCAAAGTCCACCATCACCGGCACATCCGCCAGCCGACCAGCCTCCACAGCACGATCCACCGGGTCCCACTCGGGACCCCGATAGTGCGCAGTTTTGATGCCGACGATGATCTCCGGGAACTGCAGGATGCGCATGGCCGTCAGTTTGGGGTCCATGTCCGCCAGATTCTGCTCCACAGGTCCTCCCTTCATGCCCGAGCCCACGATGTTCAAGAAAGCCAGCACGCGGGTTCTGGACCGATCGATGACCTGTTCCTTAAATTGGCGGAAGTTTCTCCATCCCGCGCCGCCCGCATCCACTACCGTGGTTACACCAGCGCGAAAGGTGAAGCCATCTGGTGGAACACTGCGGAAGCCACTGCTGTAGGCGGCGTCAGGTTCGGTACCGTAAAAGACATGAGTGTGGATATCGACCAACCCGGGTATCACCAATAATCTGTTGGCATACACGACTGTTTTGGCCTGTGTGGCAGCAATATTAGCGGCCACCTGGGCGATCTTACCGTCGGCAATGGCCACGTCCTTAGTGGAATCGATCTGATTCATGAGATCGATCACGTGTCCGCCTTTGATTAAGAGATCAAATTGCTGAGCCTTCGCCAGGGCGGGCAGGGCACAAAGATAAAGGCTCAAAACAACCTCCAAATGGAACAGCGGTTTTTGGGTTGGCAATGTCACTATCTCCTTCCTGTTGCTGTCATGTCTGTATGCCGTAGTGCTGTTGTGCTTTGGTGCTGGCAATCAGGTCAGCACGAGAGCACTACAGCACGAAAGATCTCTCATCCGTTTCGGAGTGAAGTCAATAATCAGCTTAGGAATATACTACACTGGAGCATATAATTGGCGGCGTGATCGGATCTGCGGCGAAAGTGTAATCTTGGGATGGGGCAGAGGAATCAGCGTTTGACTTTCGTACAGCAAGCTGCCAACTCGATCCACACTAACCCTGGTCTAGCTTAGCGGTAGGCTTCCTTTATCCAGCGTTCCAAAGTCCCTGCCGGGTCAAGCACAACTTTTTTGTCGATGACAAATCGGTTCTTGCCTGAAGTCTTCCGCAGCAGGTTCAGGCCGTGCTCGTAATCTTTAAACAAATCCGCGCAGTAGGTTAACAAATCCTTGCCTGTCTTCTCAGCCCTTTCAGTGATCAGTTTAGTGGCTTCCGGCGTAAACTTGAGGTCAATTCCATACTTGTCGCTGAATTCCTGCTCCACCTTACCCAATTGAAATTGGAGAATCTTCGAATGGTACATGGCGGGCTTGTCCAAGAGCTCCCGCAATTTGCCATCTGGACCTTTGATCATTTCTCTCCCAACAATGAACTCTTTCACCTCATGATCAGGAAGCTGGTACTTGTATTCACGAAACACCCTTTCGCAAACGGTCATCAGGCCACGAGCTCCGGTTTGCTCAGCTGCTGCCTCCTCCGCAATGGCCCGCATTCCTTCGTCAGTGAAGTAAACATCTATGCTGTAGGCCAGAAAGTCTCTTTTGTATTGTTTCAACAGGGAGCCTTCCGAATACTTCAATATTTTAAACAGATCCTCTACCGTCAAGGCGTTGCAGTGCACCACAACCGGTAGTCGGCCGATAAATTCAGCCTCAAACCCATAATCGATAAAATCGACCGACTTGGCCTTTTGAACCCAGAAGTGCTCTTCTTCGATTGACTTCCCAGCTCCCATGAAACCGATCTGTTTAGAGCCAAGTCGTTTCTTGATAATTTCGGTAAGCCCAGTAAATGCCCCACTCACAATGAACAGGATATGTTTAGTGCTGATGGTCTTTTTCTCTACCTTTCCCTTCGACTGGAATTCCATGAAAACTTGCATTTGACTGGCAATGTCCGTAGCAGAGCGCAGTGGGACTTCGGTCTCCTCCATCAATTTGAGCAGTCCCCGCTGAACCCCATGGCCGCTGACGTCCCGGCCCATGATGTTCAGCGCCGTGGCGATTTTGTCGACCTCATCCAGGTACACAATTCCGCACTCCGCCAACCGTACGTCTCCCCCGGCCTGGTGCACCAGTTCTCGAACCAAGTCTTCAACATCGCCACCCACATAGCCGGTCTCGCTGTACTTGGTAGCGTCAGCCTTCACAAAAGGGACTCCGATGAGACGTGCGATGTTCTGGATCAGATAGGTCTTACCCACTCCCGTAGGACCAATCAAAATGATGTTTTGCTTTTTGTAATCACGACAGTCTTCCTGTCCATGACAACTTTGGATGTGGTGGTAGTGATCGCAGACGGCGGTTGCAAGCACCTTCTTTGCATCGTCTTGCTGGATCACATAGCGGTCGAGGTATTCTGCGATTTGACTCGGCTTGTAGTCAAACTGCAGGGCCTTCTTCCGCCGATGAGCCGTCTCTTCAGTTTCATCCGTCTGGTCTTGCTGAGTCTTCGGAAATACCTCCACCTGCACACCGGGCCCGTATTTATTTTGAATGAATTGTCTTAGTTCTTCAGGATTGAATCTTTTGTCAAAAGCCATTCTTATGGTTCGCCTTTCCTCTATTTAATAGTAGGATCTCCTTCATCGAGATGCAAATGCGGGGTCAAAGATTCACGTGACCCTGACCACCTGACCCGCTGACCCGACTGACCGACTGACCGAGCTAAATTTGGAAGATCTTGATGGACCACAGATTTTAGCTCTCCGCAGTTGATTTTGGGGAATAGGATTATAGTCGCACAGTACCTTCAAATAGATAGCATAACAGAGTTGTCACATCGGTTCGCTAACTGCTCAGCTGGTGACCCGGTCAGCGGGTCAGCGGGTCAGGTGGTCAGATGTACGGATAAAAGTTCTTCTTCCACCGGTGCTCTTGCAGTTTGTGGGTCATCTCTTGGGAAAGCCGGGCTTGGTCAGACACAGCTATATTGGCCTCCACGTGTTTCACAGAGCGCATCCCCGGAATGACCGTCCCTAGAGCCTGATGGTGCAAGCAAAACTTCAGGGCCAACTCTGGCAGGGTCCGAGCTTCCCCATCCAAGAGCTCACGTAACTTCTCGACGCGCGCGTAAACTTGTCTTTTCCGACCCCCTTGAAAGTAAAGGTTGCGCCAGTCTTTCTTGGGAAACTCTGTCTCTGGTGTAATGTCGCCGGTGAGTGCGCCTTCGTCGAAGGGTACTCGTGCGATCACACCCACCTGCTTTTCCAGACAGAGAGGGAATAGTCTCTCTTGTGGAGACTGGTCGAAGATGTTGCAGATCACTTGAACTGTATCGATTTTGCCGGACTGCACGACCTCCAGGGCCGAATTGGGCTGGTGATCGTTAATAGAGACCCCAAAATGAGCGACTTTCCCTTGCTCCTGTAACTGCTTTAGCGTTTCGTGCCACTCGTTTTCCCTGATCCAGGAGGGATTCCAAACATGAAGTTGCAAAAGATCAATCGTTTCCACATCCAGATTCCGCAAACTCATTTCGGTACATTTCACAATGTGATCGTGAGGAAAAACTTCCTCCAGGCTGCCTCGAGCCGGCCAGAT